>JALURD010000104.1 GCA_027057815.1 Acidilobaceae archaeon
TGGGACATCAATTCAGGAAATTGACCTCAAGACAGGGGACCTTATAAATCAAGTAAAAATAAATTTAATAGCTACTTATGGTCACTTACGCCTTACGCCCACATCGCTTAATGCTATATTTATAGGAGAAAAAAACAACGTAACAATAATTAACATAGATGTCGAGAGCGCTAAATATAAAATAGTCAATAACCTGACAATCAGAGACTTTCGAATACGTGTAGTGGACGCCGTTGAGGTTAGCGGCTACATAGTAGTTGCCGGAGCTAAAGCTGGGCTAAATGGCTCTCTCGCATTCTACATAGCAATGTACGAGGATAACGATAAATTATGGGAAAATACCGAATACACCCAGGCTAACGGATACTTCATCACTGTAAAGCCCACGTCAAACGGAGGGATATGCGCCGCTGGGATAGGAGGTTACGCGTGCTATACTCTCAGCGGTTCAAGGATCTTCTCGAAATCAATAAATGCCTCAATACTGGCTATGGATGCCCCAACAACTAGCTCGATTATAATAGCAGGGATTAACTCAACAGGAACGGGCTTCATAGCATTAGTGAATGACGGAGAAATAGAGTGGAAGATCGAGTTAGGCGCTTTCGTTCCTCAGTCACTCACCTACCGTAACGGCCTTATCTACGCTACAGGGGAAACGCTGCTGTTTGTTAACAATACAGTGAAGCATAATCTAGCAGTCGCCTTACTAGATACTGAGGGCAACGTAAAAGTTGTAGGACTCGAAGAGGCTAATGGCACTGTACTAGTTCCATCTATAGACATGCTCGCGCCAACTACAGTAATTATAGGAGGAAGCATAGACTCTACCCCCTTCATAAAGAACATAAACATTGAAAAAATAACGGTTCAGACGACAGAATCTTCTCCTTTCCAGACAACGTTGGATATCACGGAGACTACTACAGAAACAGGATCCCCGCCAACTCAGGGTAGCAACCTACAGAAAGTTCTAGCGCAATATTACATTTCAATAACCCTTACAATAATCTCATCGATACTCCTGGTAATAACCGCTTTTAATTTATACAGGAAAAGGAAAAAATAGTTTTTATTTTTTATTAAAATCAAGATAAAGATAATGTAATTTTTGTGGTCCATAGCCTCCCTACTTGCGTCCCCCCCGGAATCCCCGGGGGACCCCCGGGATGCTCGGCGCCGGGCAAGGGTTATACGCTTAAATAAGATATCCGGGATTTTCGAATCCTAACGAGCACCTACATGGGGTGCCTGTGGATTGAGTAGACTGAATGCTAAGGCGGCTGCCTCGATACTAATGCTTGCTCTCATGATAGCCGCTCCAGCAATCATAGGACTGCAGGCTCTAACAGCCCAGGCTCTAACGGGAGTCAGCATCCAGCTAGTCCCTAGCAAGGTAGTTAAGGGTCAGGACATACTATTTATGGTCAAGCAGACCGGTGGCACCTTCACGACAGGGGCGCCCATATTCTTCGAGATAGATGCTGATGGAACCTGGGACACTCCAGGCTACTACCTCCTATCACTCCAGCCAGGCACAACAACACTACCTCCTGGCACACTAATCTATGTGCCAACGACCTCTACCATGTACCCGGCTACTACCGGGACTTGGTGGGTACTACTCTCAGACTCCTATGATGGCTCTAGCGGTGTTGTTGGGGCCCAGTTCACCGTAGAAACGGGCACGCCTCCAGTCATAAGCATAGACGGAACGACTTACACGCCAAGCGCGCAGGTATCAATAACCTACTATGCCGGTCCATCCACCACGAGCCCGGCGGTAACACCGACAATAGGTAATATGCCCTGGGTAACTCCCGGCGAGACTATAACCATTGATGGCGCGCTCTTCAGAGGAAACGTTGTGACAGTATACTTCTTGTATATATACAGTAATGAGTGGGGCGACGGCTTCCTAATGACGCCCGTCCAGGTAGCCGCCACAACTCTAAGCGGCGGCGCGTTCTCGGTAGACGTGAAGATACCCGATGCACCTGAAGGGGTCCACGCAATACTAGCCGTGGACGACCAGGGCTACTATGCCTTCAGCTTCGTTTATGTATACCCAACAGTAACTGTGACTCCATTCTCCATTAGGGGCCAAATCGGCGACACCATAACGGTCACCGGAGTTGGCTTCCCAGCTAATGCTAAGATACAGAGCGTCACACTCTACACAACACTAACAGGCTCACCACTCGGTATGACCCTACTCTCTGGCGGCACCGTCGACAGCCTAGGCAGGGTCACCTTCACTGCAAGGCTAGACGTTCCCGTACCCGACAACGAGAGAGGCCTCCTCAACCTAGAGGTGACGTATGACCCAACAGCTCCAGGCCAGGACTTCGCCTACGACCCCGACGGTGACACGACTGCCGATACCTTCAACTATGTACTTGCAGCTTCAACGCCACTATACCCGGGCGACGAGGCGCTAATACTACCGCTAGGACTATACTACAACACCAACACGATTAACTCCTACGTCGGCGGATGGATTAAGGTCACTGTAGTCAACTTCCCAGCAGGCGCTAGCCTAGACGTATACTTCGGCCCAGTAAAGGTTGGAACCATAACGACTGACGCTAACGGAGCAGGTTCCACTTGGATCCAGGTCCCAGAGCTACCCGGATACGATGAGACTGGTGCTCAGATACAGTACTACATAAGAGTCAAGGACCCAGCTACTAAGTTGATGGCTACCGGCATACCGTACAGTACACTATTCACTCAGTGGATTGTCACCATAACGCCAACAGTCTACATACTTTACTCAGGAATCGGTGCTGGCCTGAACTACGTGCTACCAGGAACCACGATAACCGTCCTGGGCAAGGGACTAGCACCATTCGACCTAGTCACGATAACCGAGACGATCGGAGCCAGCACGTATAACGTGATAAGCTACTGGTGGGCCTACAACACCCAAGTAGTGACCGGCTACACTGTAGGAGCTAGCGTGATGACGACTGGCACAGGTTCGTTCATGGTCCAGTACAGTGTCGCTTACGACTACCTAGACTCTGCCCCGTCAACAGGCAAGGCTGTGACTGTAACCGTGACGGCCACCACGACTCCAGTAGGCCCGACAACCAAGACCTACTATGAAGTAGCTGCTCCAACCCTTGCAGTCGTGACCCTATCCGACTTCGGCTACCCGTCAGGCAAGCCGGGTGACAGGATAACCATTCAGATTGGCCCAGGACTAGTGCCCTCCGGAGCAACTCCAGCCGAGATAGTAACTTACACGTTATACTTCGAAGGATCGCCTATAACAATGTACGACCCAGCCACTTCGGCGATCATACCATACATAACAGTAACCTCGCCCGCCACATCCACTAACGTAGACATCTATGTGCCCAACCTGCCAAGCGGGCCTAAGGTGATCAGCCTGAGAGCAAGCTACACGACAACAGACGTTGCAGCCACCTGGTTCATCATATCCAACCCGCAGACCGCCGCTGCAGGGACAGCTAGGATAATGATACTCCCAGGCTACGAGGTAGTGCCAAGCGGCGCAACTACAGTGATGGTAGCTGGCTGGAACTTCGAGGTTGACGAGAGCGTCAACTACCCAGTCTACCTAGGAATCTCTGGCGTAGGAGAGGGTGCAATAAACGTTGACTACAACGGAGCATTCATAGTCAACCTAGTTTCAACACTAGGCCTCGCCAGCCTAGAGCTACCGCAGGGCACTTATGCAGTATATGTCAAGAGGAGCGCTCCAGCCTTCGCTCCAGTACCAACTGAGCTATTAACCGTAGTGCCATACATCTACATCAGCGGCTATACAGGATCAGTGAGAATAGGTACTACAGTAACTCTCAACGCCTACGGGCTTGACCCGAACAAAGTCTACATGCTCAGATGGAGCATAGACCCAGCAACACCTGGAGTCTTCATAACTGACGCCACTGGAGCATGGCTAAGGTTCACAACCAACGGTATGGGCACCAAGACAGGTATAACATTCACTGTACCGTTTGGCCTACCTTACAACTACTACTACATCCAGGTAGTCCCCGCAGACAGCCCCGACACCATAATAAAGACTTTCGAGGTCTACCTACTACCAACAACTGACTTCACTATAGTCGGTTACAGGAACTACTTCACTCCAATGGAGAAGATCAACCTAGAGTTAGCAAACGCGCTAGCCAACCTAGGAGCCTATGCAGGAGTAACCCTCACAGCAGCAGACGTATGGAACCTAATACTAGGTGGTAACGTCTTAGTGCAGTTCGAGTCCCTAGACGGCACAGTGGTAGCTACCGTCACAGCCACCGCAACCTACGACTCAGCTGCAGACGTGCTAAGTGTATCCGCTCAGGTGCCTAACCTCAACGTCACTGGAGTCTACGGTGTCAGCCTAAGGCTAACCAACGGCACTGTCGACACAGGCTGGATACCAGTGGCTGGCGTGCAGATCGGTGACACCGGCGGCATACTAGTCAACATTGGTGGCGTGATGGCCGACCTAGCCAAGATAAAGACCGACCTAGGTACTGTGCTTGTGAGGCTAAGCGAGCTCAATGCTACACTTGTGAGCGTGCAGGATGGCGTAGCCACATTGCAGACAACTCTAGGCGAGGTCAAAGCCGACCTAGCAACCCTAAAGACTATGATTGAGGGCATGAACGTAACCCTTGTCAGCAAGGCTGATGAGATCATAGCGATACTCAACACCAAGTTCGGCGAGGTACAGGCCTCACTAGATGCCCTAGCAGACTTAATTAACGGCGGCTTCGCTCAGGTCAACGACAACCTAGTGACAATACAGACCCAGCTAGGCGACATAACCATGAGCATAAGCGACCTCCAGACCCTAATCTCAACCACTGCTGACAGCATAATACTGACAATCAATGACGCAACCAGCGCCCTAGGCAACTTGATTATCGAGAAGAGCGGCGAGATACTAGCCAACCTGAGCGTGCTAGTCGAGGATCTCAAGCCACTAATTGTCAGCCTCAACGGCTCCGTGATACAGCTGCAGACCCTGCTAGGTGAGGTCAACACCACCGTTAGCGAGCTACTGGCAGGCCAGGCTGAGATTAAGGACCTTATAACCACTAAGAGCGGCGAGATCATAGCAGTCGTTGAGACCAAGGCAGGCGAGATGAATGCAACACTAAGCGCTGCCCTAGACATGATACTCGAGGGCGTAGCCAACACTCACAGAGACCTGATCGACAGGCTCACCACCCTAAGGACCTTCATAGCACAGAGCAACGCCCAGCTGGCTGACAAGGTCGACCAGGCCATACAGGCAATTTCAGCAGTCGACTCAGCACTAAGCACAGTCTCCGGCAAGATCGATGCTCTACAGACCTCAGTGGCAGGCGTAGCCGACACTGTAAACGCCATTAGCGCTGGCGTGAACACACTCAACAGCAAGGTAGATACAGTTGCAGCCAAGACCAATGACATAGCCGGCAAGGTAGTCCAAATACAGAGTGACGTAGCCGACGTAAAGACCACAGTGTCAGACGTGAAGAACACTGTAAGCGGTCTACCCGGCAAGATCGACGACGTAAAGAGCGCTGTCAACAGTGTAGGCGGTAAGGTAGACGGCGTCTCCAGCAAGGTGGACAACGTAGCCAACTCAGTCAGCGCGGTCCAGAGCAGGACAACAATACTCAGCGGAATAACCATCGTGCTAGTCGTCATAACACTAATACTCTCAGCACTAGGCCTAAGGAAGCCAGAGTAACCCAGCTAACATTAAGCTAATCCCCCTTCCTTTCTTTTTTCTATTTAGAAATTAATTATCATACTTCATCTTCTGCTTTTAGTATAAGTCAACAACTATTGCTTTAATTGTTAAATAATTAAATTAATTGAAGTAGGGTATACTGTGTTGTAGGTTAGCACGCGGTTTAAGGATGAACCATTTATTACGCACCCCTACTTGTATATGCTTGGGGCGCATAAATGGGTGGTAGCTTTCTATGGTTGTAAGCGTTGAAATATCAGGATTGCTAGAAGAAAGGCTGCGACGGCTCGTCGACCTAGGCATTTACGCCAGTGTAGCCGAGGCTGTAAGGGAGGCTGTGAGGGTATTTCTTCAAAATCTCGACTTGAAGGATATAGCGTTCAACCTATACGTTTACAAGGACGCTACACTACAGTACGTGTCAGAATTTGCCGGAGTCTCCTATGAAGTAATGATTGACTACATAATATCAAAGGGTATCGTGCCGGCTATAGGGGTTATATCAGAATCCGACGTTGAACACCTTAAGCCAGGCGACTACGTGCTTGACGGGCTAACCTTATATACTGCATACAAGTCGGGTATAATCGAGGTCCTGCAGAGTATGAGGTCTGAAGGCTACAGGTTCCTCGCCCCCTCCAGCCTTGAGAACTTTACTCTTATACTCGAGGCGCAAAGGCTGAGAGCGGGCCTTAGAGCTATGCAGGCTGTGGAGTTCACAGAGGCGCCGCGACTCAAAGGGCAGGCCAGAAGCCGGCTTCTCTCACAGCAGGAAGAAGAGGCGATAGCCTATGCTCTAGAGGAAGGCGCAATGCTTTTGTCGGATGACGCTAAAACTAGAGCTATAGCCAAGGAGATGGGGGTGAGAACGGCTAGCCTAGCCTCTATATTAATAACCAAAGCCTCGATCCTAGAAGATAAACTAGCCGAGTTGGTTTACTCGTACAAAAGCATACCAGCGCTTCTCCCCGACTACATTCTACCACTTCAGGGTTAAAGCTGGCACAGCCTGGGGTTGAGTAGCTTTGTTGGCTCGCCAGGCATTAGCGAAAGACGTAGTTTTTGTGGTGGACATATCACCCAGTATGGGCAAGCCTTATGAAGGTTTCAAACCCTCAAAGATAAGTGTTGTGAGGGATGCATTAGCCTACATTGGATCCAAGCTCCTCGACGGCAATGCAACGCGTGTAGGCATAGTCGTATTTTATAGGTACGCGTTTCCCATTCTCCCGTTGACCTCCGATAAGTCGAAGTTCCTATCCACGATACCACTTGTTAAGGTGGGGGGTAGCGGGTCTGCGGCGGGTAACGGCCTAATAGAGGCGGTTAAACTCCTTAGAAGAAGCGTGCGAGAGCGGGTAGCAATCCTCTTAACCGATGGAGGCTTCAATGAAGGGATAAAGGTGGACCACGCTGCAATCTATGCTAAGAACATGAGCGTTAAGGCTTACATTGTGACTATAGCTGAAGGCCCTAAGGGGTCGGTAAAGGAGATGATACAATCCGCAGCTAGCATTACAGGCGGCGCCTGGATTCATGTAACAAGCAGGCAATCCCTATTCTCCACGCTTACAAGCATTCTATCCGCTAACACAGGCAGGATTCCGCACTAACCTGATTGGAGGATATCTCGTGCGAGCCTAGCCCCTAATCTATAGGGGTTAGCAGTCTTCCTGAGAAGGTAAACCTTCGCCGACTCCCCGAAGTATTTCTTAATCCACGTGGGAACCTTTTGCAGGGGGAGCAGGACAGCGATACTGAAACCCATAGACCAGAGCTGCATCGAGGCAAGCCTCAGAGAGGGCCGGGGCCTCGACTTTGCGCTCCAGACAACAAGGGTGACGCTATGTGTGGTTAAGGGGTCCCTATAATCGTTCAGCATCTCAGCAGCCTCGCGCAGGGCAGGCACGGGGTTAGGTGATCCAGGTAGGAGCGGCGCTTCCCTGTAAGCGCTTGGTATCCGCTGTATTTCATGCGTTAAGTCGAGTATTGGGAGCGCGTGCGATGCATAAACGATCAGCCCAACCCTCGCTACTTCATTCTTCCCGGCCTCAGACGCGAAGCCCTCGACAACCTTCTCTATAGTGTAGACGTCGATATAGTCACTCTTCTCGACGGCCAACACTATATCTATCAAGATACACGCCACCACGGACTAGTGGCCGCCACAATCAACCAATCCAGCCCCGCATATAAAATAGACCCCAATCTGGGAGGCTACTCTGTACTACGCAGAGGCCTCAACTTGTGTAAGAATAAAAACCCGGCTCGCCAGCCCCGTGGGATTGGAGGCTAGAATGGGTGGCCAGTAATGGGAGCTAGAGTCAAGGTTGTCTCAGAGATCGAGAAGATAATGAGTAACATAGAGCAGGTCAGGAACATTGGAATAATTGCCCACGTAGACCACGGGAAAACCACTACAAGCGACTCACTACTCGCTGCAGCCGGTATAATATCGGAGAGGATAGCGGGCGAAGCCCTAGTCCTCGACTACTTGACTGTAGAGAAGCAGAGGGGAATCACTGTCAAGTCAGCCAACATTAGCCTATACCACGAGTATGAGGGTAAGCCGTACGTCATTAACCTTATCGACACCCCCGGACACGTCGACTTCTCCGGCAGAGTAACCCGTAGCCTCAGAGTCCTAGATGGTGCAATAGTTGTGGTGGACGCTGTCGAGGGGGTCATGACTCAGACTGAGACTGTTATAAGGCAGGCGCTTGAGGAGAGGGTTAGACCCATACTCTTCATCAACAAGGTTGACAGGCTAATCAAGGAGTTGAAGCTCTCCCCAGAGCAGATACAGCAGAGGTTCGTCGAGATAATAAGGGATGTAAACAACCTGATAGACCTCTACGCGGAGCCGGAGTTCAGGAAGAAGTGGAAGCTCAACCCTATGGAGGGCACTGTAGCTTTTGGGAGCGCGAAGGACAAGTGGGGCATAAGCATACCCATGGTTAAGAAGAAGGGCATCACGTTCAAGGAGATAATCCAGGCTTACCAGTCGGGTAGCAAAGAAAAGGTGGCCGAGCTAGCCAAGCTCATGCCACTCCACGAGGCCCTCCTCGACATGGTGGTTAAGTTCATACCGAACCCGAAGGAGGCCCAGAAGTATAGGATCCCCAAGATCTGGAAGGGAGACCTGGACAGTGAGATAGGCAAGGCTATGATCAACGCTGACCCTAACGGCCCCCTAGTATTCTACATCAACGACGTGAGGGTCGAGAAGGCTGGCCTAGTAGCCACTGGCAGAGTGTTCTCAGGCACGCTCAAGCAGGGCGAGGAGGTCTACCTGGTGACCAGCGGGGAGAAGGGCAGGATACTCCAGGTAAGCCTCTACATGGGACCCTTCAGAGAGGTAACCAAGGCCATACCGGCGGGTAACATTGGAGCCGTCATGGGCCTAGAGAATGTTAGGGCCGGTGAAACCGTTGTAAGCTTCGCTTACAGGGAGCAAGCCGCGCCCTTCGAGCAACTCAGGTACGTAAGCGAGCCCGTGGTAACGATAGCCGTTGAGCCGACTAAGATACAGGACCTGCCAAAGATGATAGAAGCCCTAAGGAAACTCACGATAGAGGACCCCAACCTAGTCGTCAAGATAAACGAGGAGACAGGCGAGTACCTAGTATCAGGCATGGGACCGCTCCACTTAGAGATAGCCCTAACACTCCTCAAGGAGAAGTTTGGCGTCGAGGTTAAGGCCAGCCCACCGATAGTAGTCTACCGTGAGACTGTGAGGACGGCAAGTCAGGTCTTCGAGGGTAAGAGCCCCAACAAGCACAACAAGTTCTACATAAGCGTAGAACCTCTAAATGAGGAGACCATAGAATTGATACAGAAGGGTATCGTGACCGAGGACCAGGACGCAAGGGAGAGGGCTAGGATACTAGCTGACAAGGCTGGATGGGATTACGATGAGGCTAGGAGGATATGGGCTATCGACGAGAACATAAACGTCTTCGTGGACAAGACCGTCGGTGTACAGTACCTTAGGGAGGTTAAGGACACGATACTCGCTGCCTTTAGGCTAGCCATGAGGGAGGGTCCGCTGGCAGCTGAGCCAGTGAGGGGCGTAAAGGTTATACTCCACGACGCAGTCATACACGAGGACCCAGTCCACAGGGGTCCAGCCCAGATCTATCCGGCGGTAAGGAATGCCATATGGGCTGGCATGCTAACAGCTAGGCCAACACTACTAGAGCCCCTGCAGAAGCTCGACATAAGGACTCCCATGGAGTACGTTAGCAACATAGCAGCTGTGCTCGCTAGGAAGAGGGGCAGAATACTCGAAGTACAGAGCATGGGAATGGTCGCCAGAGTCATAGCGGAGATACCGGTCGCGGAGAGCTTCGACCTTGCAGGTGAGCTCAGGAGCGCTACTGCTGGCAGAGCCTTCTGGGGTACTGAGTTCAGCCGCTGGGCGCCGGTGCCTGACAGCATGCTAGAAGACCTCATAAGGAAGATAAGGCAGAGGAAGGGACTACCACCGAGCCCGCCTGACTTGAAAGACCTCATCGGCCCCTAGCCAGGTAATATAACTCTTTAACGAACTCTCACATCTATTACAACATATCTATACGTGCAAATAACTCTCTTCCATTCCTCATCGATAAACCGCGGGAAACCGCGGTGACGAACAATGTTAGACGCACTACTGCAAGACACGGTAGTCAAGGCCTCCACGGCATTCATCGTACTACCAATAATCTTGCTAGTAGTGCTGCTTGCGACGGTATACGGGCTCCACGTGCTACTTAGGCCATCCAGGGAAGTATCTAGTGCAGAGTCCAGGAAGGAGGCTAGATTCGAGGCTGGCAACCCTGAGAAGGGGGAGGCAAAGGCAAGGGTCTCCATGCAGTACTTAGGATATTTAATAATATTCTTAGCAGTCGAGCCTGCCCTGATCCTCTTAGCCCTAGCACTGGCGGCTCCCAAGGAGCTTATTGGAAGGCTAGGCCTGCTTTACGCGGCTATAGTTCTAGTCTACACGCCGTTTATCGTGTACGCAGTTAAAGAAGCTAGTCGCATAGAGAAGTGGATTCTCGAGTAAACGGGTGAGACCAAGATGCCTGGAAGCCAGAAGGCTAAGGGCAGGGTATATGTTGGGAATGTCGACGTGGCCGCTAAGAGGGCAAGGGAAATCCTGATGAAGAAAGCCAAGGTGGGCAAGCTAGTCGACTGGGCCACAGCCTTCAGTCTATGGCCGGTGCACCTAACGACAAGCTGCTGCGGGTGCGAGTTCGCCGCGACGTGGAGCCCCAGATTTGACGCTGAGAGGTACGGGGCTCTACCATGGGTCGGAGCTAGGCAGACCAACATGATCCTAATAGAGGGGACTGTAACGAGGAAAATGGCCTGCGCCCTTAGAGTCACGTGGGAGCAAATGCCCTATCCCAAGTTCGCTATAGCCATGGGGGCCTGCGCTCTTGATGGTGGCATCTTCTATAATAGCTATAACATAGTCAGGCCCTGGGAAGTCATCCCGGTTGACGTCTTCATACCGGGATGCCCGCCTCGGCCGGAAGCAGTTGCTAGGGCTATACTGGAGCTCCAGAGAATTATCAGGGAAAAAGATCTTGTAGGAAGCTGGATAGCCGAAGGTAAGAGGCCAGACAAGCCCATCGTCAAGCCTAAGGAGGATCCCTGCGCCTGGTGGAGGGGGTAACCCTTGTCCAACTCGAACATTACCCAGGAGGTAGTTGAGAGGATTAAGTCCACGCTCGGGGACTTAGTTAAGGGTATTGAAGAGCATAAGGGGTTTGTGACAGTCTATGTTGATCCGGAGAACTTGGTTAAAGCCGCTAGCTTGCTCAAGAGCATGGGATTCGATCATGTTAAGAGTGTTACAGTTGTCGACAGGATTAAGGAGAAAGTATTCCATGTAGGGTACCATGTTTCCTCATTCTCCGACCCGGAGCTGGCTAAAGTAGTAGTAGAGCTGGCAACAATTATATCTAGAGAAGACGATGCTAAAGTGCCGAGCCTGACGGGAGTCTGGACAAGTGCAGAGTTCCAGGAGAGGGAGGCGTACGAGTTCTTTGGGATAATATTTGAGGGCCACCCAGACCTTAGGCCCATACTTCTAGCTCCCGACGTCGCCGAGAAGAGGCCTTTGAGGAAGGACTTCGTCGTGAAGGAGGAGGGGATCTACCGTGAGTAGCGATGTTAGGGGTATGAGCGTAGGGGAGACTCGGAGGATTCACGGGCTCGAGGTTAAGAAGATAGCTAGAGACCTCTACGAGGTATTCATTGGGCCCCAGCATCCTGGCAGTGGTCACATGAGGATAATCGTTAGGCTAGACGGCGACGTCATCGTTGAGGCCGATCCTGACTTGGGGTATGTGCATAGGACTGTCGAGAAGCTCTCGGAGGGGAGGCAGTGGATTAAGATCATACCCTTGATTGAGAGGATGGCCATCCTCGACGCCTGCAATGTGACGCTCCCCTACGTGGAGGCAGTCGAGAAGCTCCTGGGGATAGAGCCCCCTGAGAGGGCGAAGTTCTTGAGGGTCCTGCTATGCGAGATTAACAGGATAGCGAGCCACCTCTACGGTATGGGTATCTTCGGCGTCTTCCTGGGCCACTCAACCATGTACATGTGGCCCTTCGGCGATAGAGAAGTCTTTGTCGAGCTGGCAGAGTGGCTTACGGGAGCCAGGCTCACGCACTCCTACCCCGTTCCCGGCGGCGTGAGGCGAGATATGCCCGAAGGCTTCGCAGACGCAGTGAGGAAGGCTGCAAGGTACATGAGGAAGAGGCTTGAGGAGTACAGGAAGATATTCCTGGACAACCCAGTCATCAGGCGGAGGCTCGAGGGCGTTGGCGTTATACCCAAGAAGCTCGCGATAGAGCTGGGCATCGTTGGCCCTAACCTTAGAGCCTCAGGTGTAAGGTATGACGTGAGGATAGTCGAACCCTACGAGGTTTACGATGAGTTAGAGTTTGAGGTGCCAGTGTTCGAGGAGGGAGACGCACTAGCCAGGGCATGGGTCAGAGTCGAGGAGATCAAGCAGAGCCTTAACATAATCGAGCAAGTCGTGGAGCGACTTGAGAAGATGCCTAAGGGAGAAGGTTTAATGCATGACAGGTTCTGGGCCAAGGCTCCGCCGCTATTCAAGCAGGTACTCCAGAAGGAGGGCAGGGTGAAACTCATGCCTATAATGGCTATGCTCAGAGTCCCTAAGGGAAGAGCCTTCGCCAGAGCCGAGGCTGGTAGGGGCGAGATAATCTACTACGTAGAAAGCGATGGCGGCATAACCCCCTACAGGGTGAGAGTAGTAACCCCGTCATTCAAGAATGCAATAGTGTTCAAGCACGTGCTCCCGGGCCACAGGCTGGCAGACCTCCCAGCCATCTATGGCAGCATAGACTACTTCCCACCAGAAGCTGATAGGTAGGGGGTGCTAGAGTCGTGGGAGTGGTAGACCTGGTCCTGAGTATAATATTCTGGCCCCCACTCTTCCAACTCGTCATAATCCCGGGAATGATAGCCGCCCTAGGCTTAGTGGTTCTGATACTCTGGTTTGAGAGGAAGGCGGCTGCCAGGGTCCAGATGAGGGTGGGGCCGCTCTATGTAAGCCCGCAGATAGGCGGCGCCCTACAGTTGATAGCCGACCTCTTCAGGTACATGATGCAGGAGATAATCATACCAAGAGGCGTCGACAGGGCTGTATTCCTCGCCGCCCCACTAGCCGGGCTCGTGGTGTCACTACTACCCCTCGCAGCCATACCAGTGTCGCCTCTACCCCAGACGTGGCCCATACCGATGGATTACAGCGTCCTCGTAGCTCTCGCCCTAACCACGCTAGGGCCGA
>JALURD010000105.1 GCA_027057815.1 Acidilobaceae archaeon
TATAGAGCCTCCTTCTCACGTCAGCTACATACTCGGAAAACACTGCTGCCGGGATCCTCGTTGAGAGCTTATCTGGAGCCTTTACAACTACCCATGCAGCCAGCTCCTGCACCACATCAAGGCTGACGCCGTTTCCTAAAAGCATTCTCCTGAGTTCATTCCAAGTCGATGGAGTCATGTAAAACTTACTACCAAGTTTAAGCCTGGCCTCCCTCATTATATTAAGTATTTTTGTAACCGTTTCTTCGAGGTTGTCCGTCCCTAGCAGCTTCCTCAGCCTTACCTCCGTAAACGCTGTTGTGTCAAGTACAAAGACGTCCAATACCAGCTATTCCCCCCAAGCCTTTACCCAGCCGCCCCAGTTTTAAACGCTGGATGCCACCCAGAGGATAGTAAAGCTCTCCCGGGTATTATCCTAATCCTGGGTGATAGAATGGCTCCAAGGGGCCCCGGGAGGAAACCGCCCTTCGCGACAGGTTCCATAATAGAGTCGTATGAAGCCCTCTTCGCATACTGGGAAGAAGCGAAGAGTATCGGAGATGAAGATGCTGTTGAGGCGTCAACGCTCTCGAGGGAGGACTTTGACAGTCTTCAGAGGTTCGTTGAAGAGGCTGGTAGATATTCCTTGGAGGAATTGCTGAGGCTTCTCACGGAAAGGTTCACGGAGAGAGTCAAGCCTGAATTAGCGGTTCGTGCGCTTAAGAGGCTGGGTGTTGAAGCCGGGAGAGACGAGGCAACCCACTTTATTGCGAGGCAACTGGCAGCCTGGCTGGTGGAGGCAGGCGAGTATTGGGGGATCCTCAGGCTTAGGAAGTCATGGGAGCGCCGTGGGTAGCAACCTTACGGGCCCCTAAGAGGATGCGCTCGGCCTCCCCAGGCTTGATGAGCCCTTTCGATGACGCCCATTGCAAGAAGCCCTTCAACCCTTCAGCTAAGTAGTTTAGAATTAGGAGCGCAACCTCGCGGGCTTCGTCAGCGTCTAGCGACTCCAAGAGTCTTGCCACCGCTGCGTCGCTCGGAGCCATCCTGCCACTCATGTATTTACTCACAGCTGCAGGGCTCACACCCATGATTCTGGCTAGGTCTCTGTAAGTCCTTTTTTTCGCGGCCACCTCTAGTAAAGCGAGCCTCCCGCTCCTACCCAGCCTCTCAACGAATTCCATCCCAGCCAGCGTCACGCTGCCTTCACCCTGCAATGCTGCCCGCCGGGTTTTAGGCCAGTCCGAATTTTGAGGGGATACACGCCCTCCGAGGAGGCAAGCTTCACCTGGATCAAATGCCGGTGCACCGCGAGGACCCGCTTAGGATTTAACCCGCCCCCAGACCATGCGGAACACGGCTGCCAGCAGAGAGCCGCCGTAGCTCAGCGGTAGAGCGCCGGCCTCGTATCGGCCCTAAGAGGGCCGGGTATCCGAAGTCGCGAGAGAGCCGGTGGTCGCGGGTTCGAATCCCGCCGGCGGCTCCACAAAGTCCTCCATTACGCCTTACGCCATCGATTTTATCAAGCCCACCTCTTAACATGAAAGGCCTAGGATCCCTCGGTGGTGTATTCGGGTTGTCCAAGTACCCGGTCATCAATTACAAGCCTAGGCTCCATGGAGATACAGACCAGCCCCTTGAACTTCAACTCGTTGATCTCACAAAGATCGAGAGTGGGGGCTATATGAGAGTTGTTCGCCACGGAGGAGAGAAAGGATATCACATCAAACTAGTTCTCAACGACAAAGAGGCCATTTCACTCTTCATCTGGAATAATAAGGCGCTCCGTGGAGAGTCTACCCTCGCCAGAAGTTACGGCGTTATTCCAGTAGAAAAGATAGAGGTAGATAGAGAACGTGGAGATAAGATGATAGCTGAGGGTAGATATAAACTCAAAGACGGAATTCTCGAATTAATTATAGAAAAAATCTACGATCCCGCAGCGAAGCCCGGAGTTTACCGCTATAAACTGAAACTAAAGGGCGTCAGGGAGTACATATCACATAAGCACGGGCACTCCGCGAGGCCAGAATACTTCCTGATAAAGACTTCATGACAGCATACTAGAGACTGCGAAGTAAGTCAAGCCCGCTGAAGATCCGCGGAGCACTAGGTGATTGAACGGGAGAAGCTGGCTTGCCTTAAATGATTGTGGTGCCGCGGCCGGGATTTGAACCCGGGTCACGGGCTCGAAAGGCCCGCATACTGGGCCGGGCTATACTACCGCGGCACCCTATGGAGCCGGGGCCGGGATTCGAACCCGGGAACTAACGGGTCTCCGACGGGCAGCGTAGCCGGGCCCTCTGCAGCCCGCCGCCTTAGACCGCTCGGCCACCCCGGCCCCTCCATCGGTTTGAAGGTCTCAGGGTGCTTATATTCTGTGCGCTGGCCTGGAATGTGGCTGGTGTAGCACCTGGTCCCGGCTTGCAGGGGTGGCATGAATGGTCTCGAAGCAGGAATTCGCAGCTGCTGTGAGAGCACTCCTCGACGCCGACTTCAAGTTCACCGTAATAGGCGGCACCGTAGTAGAGCTAGCTCTTGGAAGCAAGGATTTAGGCGATGATATAGATGTCTTTGCTGAAAGCCCGGACGTGTTGGGCGAGGAGGATATCTACAGAGCCGTTGCCGAGGAGAAGGGATGGGAGTATGGACAGACGTGGCTCGGAACCCCCCGTATAGGCGTTAGGGTGAATAGCGCTATAGTGCCAGTAGAGTTCTACGACAACTTATATGACTTCTACGTCCCACCTCTTGTCCTAGAGAGGGCTCACCGAGTTAACGTGGCCGGCGTGAGGGTTCGCCTTGTCCTCCTTGAAGACCATCTAGTCTTGAAGGCTAACTCTGGCAGGCAGAGCGACCTGGAGAGGCTAAAGGAAGTAGGTAAGTACGTGAAGAGGGGCAGATTAAAGGTTGATCGAGACAAAATCTTCGAGGCCGCGTCAGAGTTCGACGACACCGAGGTAATTATTCGAAGGCTGAAGGATGCAGGTATTATTTAGTTTTGAGCCTATAGCCTTCATCCACTAACTCTAGGACCCCCTTCTCGACGAGGGCTTTCAGTGCAAGGTCCCAGTAGAATCCAAGATCTTCAGGTTTAACGCCATACCACTCGGCGAAGAGGTTCTTGAGCTCTGCCTCACTAACTGTTCTACTTTTCACCCTCTCGTCCTCAGTAAATATCCTCTTTATAAACTGCATGGTATCCTCTAACCTAGTCCAGGGGTACTGGAACCACGTCCACTCCTTAACTTCAATGTAGTAGTAGTCCGGCTTAAACTTGGCAACAGGGCTTATCCACTGCAACGCCGCGGTCCTAACTTCATCAGGGCTCCATTCTTTCTCTACAAAGTCCCTGGCTAGCTTTAGCGTGTCACCGGTATCTACTATATCATCCACTATGAGTACTTTCATTCCGGACGCATCTATCTTGTATGGGTGCCTGAGGATAGCCTTCTCAGCAGCCTTCGCTGCTTCTACCCAGTGCTGGCTCTGCACGCTTAATAAATCAGTGACATCGAGGAAGTCACAGATGAGCCTCGCTGGCACAAAGCCACCTCGAGATACAGCCACTACTAGGTCAGGTTTGAACCCACTCTCCTTAATCTTGAAGGCAAGACCTCTGCTCCAGTCAACGATCTCATCCCAGGAGACGATTTTGACCGGGACCCTAGCCAATGCATACCTCACCAAACGCTAGCCGTTTACTCCGGGCTTTTATGGTTTAATCGGGCTCTCCCACTTAACCTGCAGGCCGCGTACTCCATCCAGTTTACTTCCACTACTTCCCAGACACCCACAGTGGCAAAAGCTCCCGGAGGCAACGCCAGGATAACCTCGAGAGACCTATTAGCTGGCTTACACCACACACTACACACGGGATACACTAGCGGGCGGAAAACCCTGGTCTTCCAAATTTTCAGTATATCCGAGAGTCCCTCCTCCTCCAAAGTCTCTCTAACTAGCTTAGACCATGAGCTGCGAGATGACAAATGGTATCTACCGGGCAGCCTGGCTGCTGGAACCCTTAGTGACCCCTTTAGAGGGCACCTCACTTCTATCCAGTGCTCCGCGTATTCCTCTATTCTACCTCTCCCTTTCATTATTGCCTTAGAGAGCGCTCTATTGAAGAGGTACGCTCTCAGAGCTTGAAGGGCGAAATCCTTCCACCATGCCTTCCTCCCACTTATAGCCCACGGGCTTGCAGCCAGGCGGGCTTCCTCTACAGCCACCCTCTCGTAGTCTCCGAGCTTAGCCCTGGCTTCTAGAGGATACCTGAAGGCCAACTCACGCACAAGAGAACCCCATAGCCCGAGCGAAAGAAGCATACCCATGTAGTGAGTGTTAGGCCGCTCAACCCCAAATCTCTGTGGTCCGAAGTACCCTGGAAAACGTTTCAGCCCTTTCAGGGCGTTGCAAAGTCTACTTGGCTCGTCGTGCTCAACCGTAAGCCTGAAAATGTTACCTGAATGAAGTCCTGGAACTACTCTTCCACTACCTATAAACCATGCTTTTAATGAGCCGCTCGGGTCCTCGACCAGTGCCAGCTTCTTACCTGATTTAACGGAGACATACTGATACTTCACGGCACACGCGTCTTTCAACCCGGCATATGAGGCAGGCCCGCCTCCAACGAGTCTTGAGAGGAGCCGAGCCACCCGCCTGGAGTCAAGGCCCACGGCACGGACTAGGTAGAGGCTCCACCCGGGTTCCCTCAAGGGCCTCGGGCCCACCTCAACGACCT
>JALURD010000106.1 GCA_027057815.1 Acidilobaceae archaeon
AAGATATACCAGCGCCAGACGTTTACACTAACCCGCAGACTATGGCATGGTATTTCGACGAATACTCCAGGATCAAGAGAGGCCAGATATTCGGAGTAGTGACGGGTAAGCCCCTAGAGCTAGGCGGCCTGCACACGAGAGTAATCAGCACTGGCTATGGAACAGCCGTCGCAGCTAGGGAAGCCGCTAAGAAAATCTTCGGAGGCGTCGAAGGTAGAACCGTTGCTGTTCAGGGCTACGGTAACGCAGGATACTATGCAGCCAAGTTCCTTGCTGAGATGGGTGCTACAGTGGTTGCAGTCAGCGACAGCCGCGGCGGCGTTTACAACAGTAAGGGCCTCGACGTTGAGGCAGTAAAGAAGGTCAAGAGCGAGACAGGCACAGTGGTCAACTACAAGGAGGCCGAGAAAAAGGTAACCAACGAGGAACTCCTAGAACTTGACGTTGACATCCTCGTGCCAGCAGCAATAGAGAACGTGATAACGGAGGCCAATGCAGACAGGATAAAGGCGAAGATAATCGTCGAGGCCGCAAACGGCCCCACCACACCTGAGGCCGAGACAATATTGACCAAGAAGGGCATAGTTGTCGTTCCAGACATTCTAGCCAACGCGGGAGGAGTGATAGTAAGCCACATCGAGTGGGTTAACAACAGAATGGGAGGCTGGATAACTGAGGAGGAAGCCAAGAGAAGGCTCGAGGAGAAGATGACGAATAACTTCAACGCAGTCTGGGACTACTGGCAGAACAAGCTGGACACAAGCAAGTACAACATGAGAGCAGCTGCCTACGCGATCGCAGTGGACAGAGTCGTTAGGGCTATGAAGCTGAGGGGCTGGATCTAAACAAGTAAAACCTAATCAATTAAATCCTAATGTATTTAAAAGCCCTTCTCCTCTCCTCTTTGCTTTTTCCTAATTAATTTTCCTTTTAATCCTTTCCGGCCTAACGCCTTTATAGAGGTCAATGAATGTTATTCGATCATCACCTGGAAGAAACTAAGTAAAGGCCATGCACAGCAGTAGACTGTTTAACCCGCCAAATAGGGCATCACGGAAATAGGGATGAGCGAGACCTTTGGGGCCGACCCTTTGAGGGGATGGAGAACCCACCCTTGGGCGACCACGCCCCTATCTTCACAATCTCAGGCTTGTTAGATTAACGCGTTTTCTATATCTCTAATGCTTATGATGCCGATTAAATTGCCTCTATCGTCAACAACAGGCAAATGCCGGACCCTCAGCTGTGCCATTATTCTCAGGGCATCTGCAAGTGTGTAGTCAGGCTTCACCGTAATGGGTTTGGGCGTCATTACCTCCTCCACAAGAGTTGACGTGGGATCCTTTTCTAGGGCAACAACCCTCCTAACGATATCGCGCTCCGAGAGCATCCCTATCAGCTTGCCCTGATCGTCTATAACTGGTAGCGCGCCCACGTTCTCTGCGGCCATGAGTTTCGCTGCCTCTAGGATAGTCATTTTAGGGTGTGCTTTGATCACGTTTCTAACCATTATGTCCTCAACCTTAATCCTATTAAGGTCAGCCGTCAATTCCTGCTCCACCACTCTATGCAATTGATAAAACGGGCTTAAATCGTTAGCTTATAGCGCTTAATGAGGATTAATGACGATGCAAGCCCTGTCACTATGAAAGCGTACATAGCGGTGCAGTAGAGGCAGATACCGTTAATCTTTGAGACCTGCATGTACGCGAGATAGGGTATGAGTGCTGTACCGGCCAGGTATAAGGTGAGCGATGCCTTCAAGGCTGTCAGTGCTGGTCTTAACGCTATAAGTAGAGATAGGAATGCCTGCAACGTAAAGTATGCTAAGGCTAGCCAGGAGAGGTGTACTCTACCAAGCACAGGTAATGTGACCCACCCGAGGATGTAGGAGAACTCGCAGGCATTCTCGGCTCCAATGCATGCGGTATTTGAGGGCCCTTTAGCTATGTAGATTGCGGCATCGACTACGCCAAGCAGGGGGGCCGCAATTAGAGCTAGCATCCAAGGCTCACGTCTAGTCATGGAGTCCATGCACCCAGAGAACCCTAGACTACTCACTGTAAGGGAGTGGCTCTGCTAGAATTTCACTCTTAAGCATTGCTCTGAAAGGTAGCCTCAGGCTAGTATGCGGTCATCACAGCCCCAGGGCTATGGGAATCAGTCCCCGGGTTCACCCTCATCGGCCGTTAGTTCCTGGGTCCACGGGATGACTATTAACCGTGAATGCATGGTTGGCCATTTTGGGCGGGGCGATGCGGTGTGGGTGAGCTGTTAGCAGACCCCGAGCACTGTCACGGGGCGTGCTGACTGAGGATGGCGCCGAGCCCCGCCCACCATGGTAGGGACGGGATTGAGTGTTGTGCACGTCCTACTCTTTCATGGGTAAAAATAAATATTCAGGGCTATCCATGGTAGAATAGATTGACTGGTGAGTTTTTGGTGGGCTAGATTGAGTTCTAAAGCCTGGACAGCGGCCGTACTCCTCATAGGAGTCCTGGTAGCGTCCACTCCAGCGGCCGCGCTAGTGCCGATACCGTTACCTCCCGGAGAGTACTCCTATGAGGTGAGGCCAGGACTCTCCACTTCAGGGTACTGGGCGTGGGGCGATTACCCGTACTACGTCCCACTTAAGACGCCTATCGCAGTAGTGGCTGCTAAGGATGTGGTCTCGGCTAACTTCACGGGCCCGGTGACTCTAACCATTGAGACTCCCACAGGGAGCTTCGAGAGAATACTCATGAGAGTGGACGTCTGGATGGAGAGCGCTATCCCAGGGAGGCCTGCAGTCAACTACGACAGACCCTTGTGGGTTTGGGTTAACGGTGCCCCAGCATTCATTGGCACGACGGTACAGAGGTTTAATGAGACCGCCTTCCAGGATGTGACCTACCTATACCCGCTCCTCGCGGGAGGGGGCACAGTAAACGTTACGGTAGCCCTCCCGAACTGGGTTCTACCCTCATGGGGCCTCACCGGAATATTCCACGTGAGAGTGACACTCCTATACTATCCGGGCCCCAAGCCTCCCTACGCGCCCGACGAAGTCGTACCACTATGGATTAACCCCTCCTGGGGAGTGGCCCGGGCTATAATCAGGCCCGGGAAGGAATACGCATCTCAGATAGTTGATATACCTGTAGGTACCTATAGAATCGCGCTCCTACTCTACACGGAGGGGGCTGCATACGATGAATTCTTCTACTACCAAATACCACCGGACAGGTACGTAATAGTAGAGGCTAACGGGACTACTGTGGCATTCGTGCAGCCATACCCATACATGTTTACGGGTAGCCTCAACCCGCTGCTATGGAGGCCAGTACCTGGCGTTAGAACCTTGGCGTTTGAGCCACACTTCATAGACTTAACGCCTCTCATGGGCATCATAGGAACGGGGAAAGTGAACTTCACAGTGACCGTTTACAACACCCTACGGTACTGGAACATATTCGCAGCACTCCTATTATACGTAGACGAGGATGTGGTTTACTCCGAGTACAAGCAGATATACTACAACATCGAGGGGCCCGTAAGGAGTGAAAACACTACGGTGGCCTGGGTGACTGAGGATAACGTGACTGTATATAACTACACGCTCAACTACAGCTATATGAAGCTTGAAGCAGCAAGCGTCCAAGTACACTGGAAGTATTGGGGGCAGCCGTACACTGTCACAGCGGAAGGTTCGATGTACAACTTCATGGCGGCCACCCAGATCTACGACGAAAATGAGGAGTGGAGTAACTTGACTCTCTCACAGACCTGGAGCTACAACGCATCTATTTTCATGCCCTTCAAGAAGATAGAGTGGGGCGAAGCCTGGCAGGGCTCACTAAGCTCCAAATACGGCTTTGTGATAAACGCTCCAATCCCTGAGAACCCCGAAGACTACCCCGTTGAAGGCAACTTCACACTATACACCGAGCTAACCCAGACACTCAAGATTGACAGGATGCCACACCTAGTCACGGGTACCTTCAGGTCTCTAGAGGAAGGTGTTAATGCGACAGGCTTCATTAATGGCACGATTAGGCTCATTAGCCCCACGGCAGGGATAATCACAGGTATAACAGGGACCTATGGGGAGAACGTGAAGACGATAACGGGGAGCGAGCATGGCCCACGTGTGAGCTTCCAGTTTACGAGGATAATACACGGCTGGAATGAATGGCCGCAGTGGAGCATTCTAGAGGACAAGATGACAATCAAGTATGGCTAGCAGCAGGACCTGTCCAACGTAATTTTAATGATACCAGCCTCCACGTTTTTCCCTATATTAATTATTTAATACTATTTATGCGGGAACTGCTTCCTTCGGAGGTCTTGCAAGTCTCTTCATCAGGTTTCCCTAAGGATCTTGCTATTATTTGGTGTGTAGCTGCGGCAATAGGTAGAGATAGGCTTAGTGCTATTAGGTAATCGGAGGATAAGTTGTGCTGGGGATGCACAAGATTGTATCCGTGGCTAGGCCTTATGTCCACCTTGATCGGTGATGCAGTAATGTTTACTATATTGTAGGTTAAATTTGCTTCGTGGAGCCCGGGAGGGGGGGCTTTAAGGATAGAGGGCCTTTCAGGTGTAGGGATGTACTGGACTGTAACCAGCTCCTCTCCGAGCTTGCCGAGCCTGAGGGGCTTGGGAGTTAATAATTTAATGCAGATTCCTCTCCTCTTG
>JALURD010000107.1 GCA_027057815.1 Acidilobaceae archaeon
GTTAAGGTAGAGTTCAAGGAGCAAGTGGAGGACTTGAAGGCACTCTCTGCGGGCCTGCTCAGGTGGACGGCAAGGCATGCAAGGTGGAAGCTCGCCCGGCTACTAGCGCCAGCCCCTGAGCCCAGGGGAGGATGGGAGTATGTCTATGCCTCTAGGATCGCTGGTAGTCTACGTTTGGAGAATGCGAGGCTAACTGGGATCTCGTGGTTAGTGGTAAGCATAACGTTCAAGAAGAAGGGAGGGATCGAGAGTAACGACAAGATATACAATTGGCTTCTAGAGAATGACAGAGTATTTGCCGTCAAGGCTAGAGAACTCCTCGACCTCAAGGGATGAACCTGCCGCTGGCCCCATCAAAGTATACTACAGAGCCTGCCATGTACTCAGGCGCCTGGGCCAGGAAGCCTACGAGCTTCTTGAGCTCGTCTCTCGATGCAGTACGCTTTAAGGGGCTCCTGTCTTCGACCTCTAATGCCCAAAACTCCTCGGGATCCCGGCCAAGCCTCTTAGCTATCTTAGAGACTGTGGTTCGCGCACCAGGTGTGTCGATGCTCCCGAGTATAACGAGTATGGGAATCAACTTGGGGGCGTATAGCCGGGCTGCGGCGCGTAGCATTACTGGTAGCCCGGCTCTAACGGTGTCGGCTACAACCAGGTAATCATGGGTCTCGCGGGTTGTGAAGCTGCTGAAAACTATGAATCTGGCCTGCTTGGTGTTCACGTGCGCTAGCGTTTTGAGCGCTTCAGCAGTCGGTGCCAAGTAGAGCTTTACCGCCTCAAGCCAATCCCTCCAGGAGGCTTCGTCGAGAGTGCAAGGCTCGCACTTCGGGTTACCGTAGCTCATAACTACGACGTCGAGTCCGCCCCACAACTCTACGGCGGCTCTCACGGCGTTCTCCATGGTGCCCTCCTCTCTCAAGTCGGAGGGCAGGTACTGCACATCAACATTGTAGAGTGAGGAGATAGCCTCGGCGGCCTCTCGTAGCCTCCCGGGATCCCTGGCGACAAGCGTGAGGTTGAAGCCCTTCTCTGCGAGCGCCTCCGCGGTTATGTAGCCTATTCCGCGGCTTCCCCCCGTAATAAGCGCGGCCTTACCTCTGGGCATGAGGCTCCAGCCTCTGGCTATTCTCGCCTGTCTACTCTATCCTCTAGGACCTTGATTGGGATCTCTGTCTTAGAGGATATAATGTGTAGGTCGAGTTGCGGGTAGGGTATCTGTATGCCTGCCTCGTCGAGGATCTGCTTTACCCTAGTCTGGAGGTCCACTTTCGTGGCAAACCACACCTGCGGCGGGGCCCAGCACCTAACCTTAATGTTAATTGAGGAGTCGGCGTACTGGTCTACGAAGGCCTCGGGGGCTGGGTTGACGAGGCAGAATGGGTGCTCTTCAAGGAAGTTCTTGAGAACCTCGATGGCTTTCTGTATGTCTGTGTCGTAGTGGACTCCTATTGTGAATTCGACTCTTCTTGCCCTCACCTTGACGTAGTTAGTTATCATGCTATTGAAGACCTCGTTGTTAGGTATTCTAACCATGGGTCCATCCCATGTGCGTATGGTTGTCGAGAGAACGCTCACATTTACTACTACGCCCGAAACATTGGCAACGGATACCGGGTCTCCAACTCTGAAGGGTTGCTCTGCCAGTAGCATGATACCACTCACAAGGTTACTGAGAGCGCTCTGGCTCGCGAAGCCTACAACTATACCAGCGAACCCGCCAGCTACTAGGAGTGCTGACAGGTTAACCCCGAAGGGTTGGAGGGCAGCCATGCCAGCAAGGAATAGGAGGCCGTAGAAGACCGCATTCTCCAAGGGCCGGTAAACGTGTGGTGGGAGCCTTGGCGAGACGCTTCTCTTCATAACCGTCCTTATGAATGACGCGATAAGCAAGCCTATAGCGAAGATGACTATTGCTAGGAGCACCTTGTACAGGATGCTCTCAATGTTGCCGAGGCTGGCAGTGATGGATCCGAATAGCTGTGATAGGAGGCCTTCAGTTGACGTTGTCGTAGTCGCGTTAACTGCTTCAGCCACGGGGAGTCACCTCCAAGCTTTAGGGCGTGACTAGCCGCCTCCTTACGACGTCGACGGTCATCATGAAGGGTGCTGCTTGTTGGAGGGTTATCAGCCTCCTCCTAGCTCTTACAAGGGGCTTTACGCCATCGACTGGCGGCCTGTCACTAACCTTCGCTGTTATCACTCCGTCGTTGGATTCAACTTCTACGACTGGATAGTAAAGGAACCCGGCCTCATCAACATAGAGTGTTGCTTCTGCGGCGTTGAAGCCTATTCCAGGAAGAATGGCTGGGTCACCCTTGACTCTAAAGGCTACAACTGCAGTGCCTGTGGGGTCCGGGAGATCGTCTCTCCTGTAAACTACAGGCGCCTTATAGTGCCTGGCTAGGACTCCCTCGACAACATCGCCCACAAGAGTGAACTTTACCCTCACAGGGCTAATCCTAACTAGTACAACGTCGCCTACATAGACTTCTATATCATAGGGAGCGAGGGTCCAATAGACTCTCCCGTCACCTTCAACGTAGAGTCTGTCCTCAAACTCCACGTAAATGTAGGGAGTCCCCTCGAAAAGCCTGTATACAGCTGGTATTGGATGACCCCTAACCTCCAGCTCAGGGGTCACCCTAGCCCTGGCACAACCGTATCGATCGCAAGCCTCCACGTCGCCATCCAGTTCACGCTTAATGACCGCTTCACCGACTCTGAACTCTATGCCGGGGCTGATCATCCATGGAGCTCTCGCTAACAGCACATTGTCGCTGCCCTCAGACAATTCCGTAGCACCCACTCAACTCTATACAGTCCCGGGGGAGGACGAGGCTACTCAAGCCCTCTTAACCTGATTATCCCCCTCGCCAAGGGGGTCTTCCCCATCCCCGCCAGATACGGCGGGTAAGGCCGGGGAGTTCCCCCTCGGCTGCACATCGGGGGCCCGAGTTTCACTAGCTTTCTAGGTGAAGGTATAAATTCGGGCTTGAACAGGTGTAGATTGAGAGGCATTCCATGTTTTTTGGCTTCGTAGACTATAATCTTATTAGCCAGTATAGGGCGGTCCATAAGATATTGAGAGGTGCATAGTGTTTTGACTACAAGCAAGGGCTTCGAGCCCTTTGAGGGCCAGGAGCTTGTTGAAACTATGGATGTCGAGAAGATTAAGGAGAAGCTCCTCCAAGCATATGCTGATGAGTGGATTGCTGGTTATTATTACATGTTAACAGCAGAGCTTGTCCAGGGCCCACTTAGTGGAGTAGTTGCTGAGGAATTCAGGAAAGAGGCTATGGAAGAGATTTCGAAGCACGCTACAGCTATAGCGGAGAGGCTGGCTGAGCTTGGAGCAGAGCCGCCTAGGGACTTCAGTAAGCTTTGGGAGTTGAGTGGGTGCAGATACCCTCCATTACCTGAAGATCCATATGATATTGATGGATTCATAATAGCTGCTGTGAAGGCGGAGATATGCGCGATAAAAGCCTATAGGGAATTATATGAGCTAACGCATGGTAAAGACCCTGTCACTGAAGAACTAGCAGAGGAACTACTAAGGGACGAGGTCCGCCATAGAACAGAGATGGTTAACCTCCTCAGCAGAGAGGGTCTTGAGAGGCTCAAGAAGGAACTCAGTGACTAGTCCTTTTATGGGCAAATTATCCTTTTTCTTAATTTATTTTCCACTAATTATTTAACCTAGACGGGTTCATTCCCTAGATGAATTACTCTTGGTCGAAAGCGGTTCCAATAATCTCGGTGAAGGGTGATCAATGAGACTGAAACATATACTAGGAGATACTAGGAGATTAGAGGGAAATCGAATTGCTTAACTATTAGTTTTACTATTAATTTATGCCCTGGAAGCAGTGGCGCTCCTAGCTTTCATCGGCTCGGCCTCAGTATAGGGGGTGGGTTGCTGGCTTCTATCAGCGTAGTGGACGGTATAGTACTTAGGCTTTAGCCCTTTCAGTATTACATCCCATGCTGCCCATGGATCCGTGTGGTCTCCGCAGGTGTAGACATCCACAGTAGCGTAGGAATATTCGACCCACGTGTGCACGGCAATATGGCTCTCGTCTACTAGGGCTATCACGCTAACGCCTCCCTTGGGTCCAGGTATAGTCCAGGACTTAACCTCTATTAGCTTAGCATTTGCTGCCTCAACAGCTTTCAATACCAGCTCTTTAAGGTACTCCTCGTCTAATGCAAGCTCCCTCGGGATCCCATAGAGGCTCCCATATACGTGCTTTCCTACTATGTAATCCTCCACCCTCCCAGCACCTCAACCGCGCGATTATCGCTGTGAGCCTTTGTTCCTGCATGGCAGTCTAAGCGTGAGGGGGGTTAAAAGGAGAGCGTAACAAGTGTAACACGGCGTAATGGCTGGACTGTGTTACCTCGCCCCGACGCCAGTCCGATTAGAGGCGCTCCAGCGCGTAAGCCGCCAGCACTACGCCCTCGAGGAGCTTGTAGTTCTCCCTGAATGAGTTGCACTTGAGCTTAACCCTTGTACCGTCTAGCCTTTCAGTGCACGGGAACATGGATGCCGCATCAGCGTATGCTGGCCTGTTGAAGTCGACGATTATACTCGAGTCTCCGGGTTTGACGGGTTTGGCTTCACCCCTCTCGATAACAGAGAGGGCTCTCCTAACGCCTTCCCTAAGCCTCTTCTCTACCTCGTGAAGGGGCGGAGTGGAGTCAGCAAAGACTGAGACAGAGTCCTTGAGTGGGACAAACACCGCCCATGGAGTGTGTTCGCGCACGTGCTCTTCTAGCCTGGAGTCGCCAGCCACAAGCACGACGGGGACACCTTCCTCGCCAAGAGCGTAAGTATTTAAGATGTACTCATCCGCGTCACTGCAGCCATCAACCTCGACGCGGTGAATAATCCTGCCTGAATAAGTATGTGCAAGCACGCCCCCGGCCCCCGGAGCCGTGTGGTACCCAACTAGGAACGCAGCAGACGCCCCGCGGGATCCCGCGACCATTGATAATGGCCTAGGGAACCCTCTCACCAAAGTGGCAGGCCCTGCCTCCTGGAGCTTAAGTGGGTCGATGTTAACCATGGACCCATGGCTGTCAGCTACTACGACGTCGAAGCCCGCGGAGGCTACTTCACGAACTATCATTGATACTATCCTAGTCATAATATCCCTTAACTCGCCCCAGAGTTTATCGCCAGGCATCAACATGTACCGGCTAGGCACGAAGGGCATGCCCTCAGCGTCTACCGACACAAACACCTTCCCAGCCACGCCATTCCACCCCAAATGCGGCCCATGCTTCACTTAGGATATTTACCGCTACCGTGGTGTTTATGAAGATAAGTATGACTTTGTGGGCCCTGACCTACTAAAATACGTTGACAGCTTCCCGATCGTTAAGCCGGCGTTGTCTGCTGTAATCACCGTTCAAGTTCGGGATAAAGCGGTTTCAGCGCGAAACGTATTAATGAGTGGCCTGCCTGTGGAGTCGAATAACAACAGCGTACCCACCCGGGGGGTGAGACCGTGTGCCAGGGTTTACGACGCGGTCCATACACGGCCACGGGTATTTTGACAGGGAGACTGGCTCATTCATACCTCCCGTGTACCTGTCGGTTGTCTACGAGCACCCCGACGTCGAGAGCGGAGAGCCTAGAATAGTAGATCGTGGCACAGTGTTGAAATACGGGAGGGAGGAGAACCCGACGGTAAGGGCTCTGGAAAGAGTCATTGCTAGCCTGGAGTCAGCAGAGGACGCCCTGGCATTCAATAGCGGCATGGCGGCTATCTCAACACTAGCACTGTCACTCCTCAAGAAGGGCGACGAGGTAATCGTATCCATGGAGGCCTACGGTAAGACCGTCAGGCTGCTCGAGGACCTCGCGTTGAAGTTTGGCATTAGAGTGAGGAGGGCCTGGCCTTCAGCGGAGTCTATAGCAGAGCAGGTGGACAGAGGGACCAGTCTGGTCTTCGTAGAGACGATGACAAACCCGACATTGAGGGTTATAGACATCGGGTACTTGGGGAGGCACTGCCGCGACCTCGGCGTGACCCTAGTGGTTGACAACACTTTCGCCACGCCAGTACTCGTCAACCCGGTAGAGCACGGGGCGGATTATGTAATCCACAGCACCACAAAGTACATAGCAGGCCATAACGACGTCGTGGGCGGAGCGATAGCCACTGACAGAGATAGAGCGATCGAACTGTGGAGCTGGAGAGCCACCCTTGGAACGATAATGCAACCCATGGAGGCATACCTAACCCTGAGGGGCGTCAAGACCCTTGAGATCAGGTTCGAGAGGCAGTCCAAGACAGCCATGGAGGTGGCTGAATTCCTCAGCGACCACCCGAAAGTCAAGGAGGTCTACTACCCCGGCCTCAGGTCAAGCCCCTACAAGCCAATAGCAGACAAGCTATTCAAGAAACGCCTCTACGGGGGCGTGGTATCCTTCAAAGTCAGGGGAGGCTATGAGGAGGCACTCAAAGTCATGAAGAGGCTACAAGTGATAAAGCCCTCGCCAAGCCTTGGTGGCACAGAGTCACTAATCACACTACCCGCCGTTACAGCTGCTTCATCCCTACCCCCCGAAGACAGGGAGGCTCTGGGCATAGACGAGGGTCTCCTAAGGCTCTCAGTAGGCCTCGAAGACGCTGAAGACTTAATCGAAGATCTATCAAGAGCACTAGCATAAATTAATTGAAAACTGGTAACATTATCATTCTGTTTTTTGAACTAAATAATAATAATTAAATTAATTGTTCATACAATCTTATTATATTTTATTGTAAATGATTATTAAAGAGGGTTAGAGGTTGTATGGGAGATGTTTGCTTAAGTTCCGGCTGTTATTGAAAATGCATGAATCTCTACTGCATTGTGCTTTGTACTTTAGTGGACATGGTTAGTGCTTTCAAGCTTGCATTGTAGCTTATGCAGTCACGATTACTGTGAAGTCTGCCGATCACCCCGCAACTCATAGCTTGGCCTGCCAACTCTTCTATGGGCTATAGCAAAGTTGCATACACGGTAACTCCCCGGGAGTTGTAGCGTTACCTTTTTATTGCCCACACTGGTGGGTTGTGGCGGTCTACAGAGAGAAGAGTGGGGTGATGAGCTTCGACGGGCTCGGCTTTGAAGCGTATAGTATGAAGTGCGTCTCCTGTGGTTCTGTCTACCCGTTTAATCCTAGGTTATTCTCCTGTCCTCGCTGTGGATCTCTCCTCGAAGTCATCCGGAACCAGAGCCCGGCCGTCTCGTGGAGTGCGTGGAGGGCGCGAAAGCCGGGGGTCTGGCGATACCGGGAAGCACTGCCGGTACCGGGTCGTGTGCGGCCGGTAACTCTGGGTGAGGGCGCTACTCCACTGGTTGACGTGGACTTGGATGGCGTCAGGGCTAGGGTTTGGGTGAAGTTTGAGGGAGCCAACCCCACGGGTTCGTTCAAGGATAGGGGGATGACTGTCGGGGTTACAATGGCTAGGCTCGTCAAGGCTAGGGTCGTGGTGGCAGCTAGTACCGGGAACACTGCGTCCTCGCTTGCAGCGTACGCCGCAAGGGCTGGCTTGAGGGCTGTCGTAGTGCTACCGCGGGGCGGGGTTGCACTGGGCAAGCTCCTCCAGGCGAGGCTGCATGGTGCCACCGTGGTCGAGGTCGACGGATCCTTCGACCGGGCAATGAGCATGGTGCTCGAAGCCGCTAGGGAGGACCCCGTGTACCCATTGAACTCCTTCAACCCTATCAGGCTGGAGGGACAGAAAACCATTGCATACGAGATAGTGGATGAGTTGGGCAGGGCCCCCGACTACGTGGTAGTCCCCGTGGGCAATGGTGGGAACATTGCTGCTATATGGAAGGGCTTCAAGGAGCTCTACGAGTGGGGACTCCTCGACAGGCTCCCAGTTATGATCGGAGTCCAGGCTGAGGGTGCCTCTCCCCTTGCAAGAGCGTGGGAGAGCGGGTCGAGGGAGCCTGTCTGGGTGGATGAGCCGAAGACCGTGGCTTCCGCCATTAGGATTGGTAGGCCCGTCAACTGGGTGAAAGCGTTTAGGGCTGTGGAGGAGTCTGGCGGGCTCTTCGTCACGGTCACCGACGAGGAGATACTGGAGGCCCAGAGACTCCTCGCGAGACGGGTCGGCCTTGGTGTTGAGCCAAGCTCGGCGGCATCACTCGCAGGTTTGCTCAAGCTTCACTCCGATGGATTCCTTGGGGAGGGAGAGGAGGTGGTCCTCATAGCTACTGGGCATGCCTTGAAGGATCCCGACTCTATGGCGACAGTCAACGCGGACGTCAGGAGGGCTGAGGACGCTGAATCACTCAAAGAAGTGCTCTACCAGCTAGCTGGAGGTGAGTGATAGTGGAGTGGGTCCGAGTCGCTGCCTTCTCCAGCAGCGCCAACCTAGGCCCCGGCTTCGATGCCCTCGCGGTGGCGCTCGACGCATTCTATGATATAGTTGAGGCAAGGATCGAGTACGATGCCAGAGGGGTAATCGTTGACAGAGTAGAGGGCGTATACGCAAGAGAAGTCCCTGCTAAGGGTAACACTGCAGCGGCTGCCGCCTGGAGGCTCCTACAGCTCTTGAGGATAAAGGATGTGGGAGTAGTACTCAGAGTGCGCAAGGGAATCCCTCCCGGCAAGGGCCTCGGTAGTAGTGGGGCCAGTGCCGCCGCAGCGGTAGTCGCAGTATCAAGGCTACTCAGGGTCAATCCTCCCACCGAGCTATTATTGGAGGCCGCAGGGTATGGAGAGCAGATGGCATCCGGGACTCCTCACTACGATAACGTTGCTGCTAGTCTGCTGGGCGGGCTAGTAATAGTCGCAGAGGTTGAGGGCCGCCTCGCCGCATCCAACATCAAGGTGGACGCAACCTTCGTTGTAGGAGTCCCGATGGTTGAAATGCCTGAAGGCAAGACGGGCGTCATGAGGAAAGTGCTTCCTCCTAGAGTCGAGCTTGGGAGAGCCGTGGCGAATTGGCAGAGGCTGGCCTTACTAGTAGCGTCAATGATCAGGGGTGACTACCAGCTGGCTGGCAAGCTGATGATGGGCGACGAGATAGTGGAGCCAGCACGCGCCCCCTACATACCATGCTACCGGGAAGTAAGGAGTGCAGCCCTAGAGGCGGGGGCATTCGGTGTAGCAATAAGCGGGGCTGGCCCCTCAATGATTGCCCTCGTCAGCCCTGGGGCTGCGAGAGAAGTCGCTTCAGCAATAAACCAGGCTTACAGTGAATGCGGCTTAGAGGCAATAGTCAGAGTAGCGAGAGTCGCTGGGCCTACGACGATAGTTGCATCTAAGTAATAGATTTCTAGATAATAAATAAGTGTGTAGTTAGAAGATACATTTATATACCTCGAAGTTTCATATAATATAATGCGTAATTCTTAATTCTTACTGTTATTATGAGGTGAACGCGTAATGATTAAGGGTCAAATGACTAAAGATGCTCTCCTCTCAGCATTCGCGGGAGAGTCTATGGCCCATATGAGATATCTTGTTTTCGCTGAAGTAGCGGAGATGGAGGGGTTCAAGAACGTTGCTAGACTCTTCAGAGCTATAGCCTACGCCGAGGAGGTCCACGCCAAGAACCACTATAACAGGCTCAAAGGTTTTGACGAAGATGCATCAATAACTTCCGGAGCGCCAATAGGCCCAGGCAACACCTCTAAGAATCTAGAGCTTGCAATTCGGGGCGAGGAATTCGAGGTCAACGAGATGTACCCGGTCTACATAAAGATAGCCGAGTTCCAAGGAGAGCAGTCAGCAGTAATAACCTTCAAATGGGCACTCGAGGCCGAAAAGATCCACGCACAACTATATAGGGAAGCCAAGGAATACGTGGACAAAGGCGAAGATTGGCCGCTAGATGGCTACGTTTGGATATGCCCAGTATGCGGCCACACCCATGTGGGCAAGGAGCCGCCCGGCCGGTGCCCGGTTTGCGGGGCGCCCAAGGAGAAGTACGTTAAATTCTAATGATGATACTATTTAACTAATGGAATCAAATAAGATAAATAATATTTGCCGTCGAATAAAACAAAGAGTGAGAGAGACATATAGTTAACCTGTACGGGAGATTTAATTATAATAAACAGATTGTGTTTTTCTAGCGCTTTAAACCTAATATTCCATAAAGGTATATCTTGAAGATTAGTTATACCTAAACCTTGAGCGAACACGTTTAGGCTATTATCTGTGTCTAAATATATTGTTGAAGGGCTCGCATATGTGGGCCTTAAATCGTTATTAAGTATGGTCTGATTACTAGCAATGTCTATACAGGAGATGGGCCTTTTGAGTTCGACTAAAATAGCTTCCTGATTTGTGGTTGATGACACTCCGATTAGGTCGACAAATCCGTTAGAATTAGCGTCTGAAACATTAAAGACAAACACTGTTCTTTCGGGTGGCGTCGAATCTATATTAATAGGTATTTTGCTTAAAACGCTAGAAACCATGATGGTATCGGCTGTAGACCTGCCAATTGGTAACACGGACAAATATACATTTAAATAAGATCCGGGATTTGAATTTTTCAACGCAATAATAAAGCAATAAACGTAATAACCATTACTTGTGTTATATGTATAATACTCTATATAACCATCAATTGATGACGAAACAGAACCCATATAGGATAGTAGCGATTGTTTTCTATTTAATATTGAATAATAACCAGAGAAGTAGGCATAAAGTGCTAATGCTAGCACAAGAACAGCGGCTGTAAGAATAGCTACACTGACTGCAGGTGCCTGCCCCCGATTTTTACTTATTCTAGGCCGTGTTCTTCTCATTAATGGAACACCTATCAGTAGCCCCGCGTTATTACGTATCGTTTCCAGCATTAAAAATCATCACCTCATAGGAATTATAATTCTAAATATTTTAAGCAATATAGTATAGAAACATTTAATAATAACGTAAAGAGTGAAAAATCAACGTTAGGGCGTTGATAGAAGAGCAAATAAGGCTTTGTAGGGAATCGAGTATTTGATATAGGGGAGCATGGTAGCATGCTGAGGCGAGCAAATATAAGACAAAGACGCAAAGGCAGGAGCAGGAAACGCGCCCAAGCTGAGGTTATCGGCGGCCTTATAGTATTAACTCTGCTCTTCCTCTTCGCAGTACCCATGCTTCTCAATACTTACTTCACAACACAAAAGACTATAGAAGAGTATGGAGCAAAACAGACACGCAGATTAGCCAACTTTAATGAAAGGCTCTCGATACAACCAGTTAACCCTAACAATGTGATAGCTCAGAACCTCGGCTGGATACCCGGCATTTTCATCAATAACACTGGGACAACTGATGTTACATTAGATAAATTATATTTAATAAATATTGCGAACAAAACTATTTACGCTGTATTCGATTTCCGGTATCTCAGGCCAGCTGTTAATCCATTAGTAAAGCTCGTACTCATGAATGTAGTATACATAAATGGTTCACTCTCATGGGAGCAGCCGCCTCCACTCGGGCAGCCCGTCACGTTAAAACCAGGAGAGAACATCTTAATAGTATTTGACGAATCACTTAGGAATATAGCTCCCTATATTATTGTTCGCGTCGAAAGTAGCACTGGGGTACTTCATCCAATAGTGGGAGGACCTTATGAATCTCGCCTATATCCTGAAGCAGCTTTCCAGGCAGGTGGAGGTCAAGCTCTAGAATGGAGGGGCATATTCTACCCACAAAGCGGCTTTCAACTCAGAGGAGCGTCAGACCTGCTTGTCTACGGAGATGTTTATGCCTGGGTACCTCCTCTCTATGTTTACCCGGATATAGATAGTGATAGAAATTATGAGCCTACGAGCATGTATTATTATGAGTCATTTATATACGATGACCCGAAATTCCCGGGACTATATTATATTAAAGTAAAAGTGCTCGGGATCCCAGCAGGTTGGTGGGGATACCTTCCTGTATATTTGAGAATCACCAAGGTTGATCAGGGATACCCGTCGTCAATAGTACCTGTATACCCAGAATGGACTATTGAATTAAGGGGGTTCCTCGGAACATATGATACCGGAAGCGAAGGTACTTACTTTAACGGATACGCGTTTAAAGTAATCATTAGAGATTCGCAGGGCAATATAGTATATAGTTTTCCCGAAGCCTGGGGCTACACGAGCCTTAAGCCGCTAATACTAGGTCAGAGTGGCGTTACTCAGCTGGACTTTGATGGTAATGGCGTCAATGAGTTAGTATTCTATAGTTACCTTAATGGGCCTACTATTATTAATAGAGTTGATATTAATGTTGATAGCTTAGCGTCGACGTATCCAGCTCCTAATGATGAAGTAAGAGACTCGGTCGCATGGACATATGTTGTAGCCAGGGATATATCTGGAATTGACTATATTAAAGTGACTGCTAAGATAAACTACTACTGGACAACAACGTTTTCATCATGTCCAGCATCATTCAGGACACTGAAAATATTCACCATAGCTATTCTTAAGTATGATAATACTACTGGCAAGTGGATAGTTTACCAGTATCAAAACTATGGATACTCCAATGAAAAACCGAAGCAGTTCCAGCCTACAGTAACATTTCCCGTAGATAGGTCTGGAACATACCGTGTAGCCATTATATTCTATGATAACTACAGGGATTGGGACTATGGTTATGGTTGCTGGACTGACTTCACATACTCACTCGAGCACCTAATAGTTGAATATGGTATAACGAACCCCTACTTTAAAGAGAGTCCTCCGGTATACCTAGTGGCCATACCCGATCCAACAATTATTAATGGAATAGGAGAATACGATTATATGAACTTGAAGGGCTTAAATGACGTTAACGAAGCTAAAGTCCTTGCTCAGCAAGACCTTCTCGAAGCCATTGTGGCAGAACTTAACTACGTCGGGATTACTGGATACACTATCATAGACAATGTAACTATGCTTTATGAAATATTCTTTGATAACCCGGCTCCACCAAAATACGCTATAGTATTCTGGCTTCAAGGAGCAGTCAGCATTACTGACGTACTTGGCACTTATGGAGTGACAGATGCACAATTTGCCAGCTATACGTCAACTTATCATTGGCTATGGGTGTGGATATCGGGTGAACCTTTCGGCGGGATTGAGAAAACTTTAATATATTTCTCAAATTATGTAGTAATTAACGGCCCTGGTTTATACAACCTAAATATAACAAGTAACGGCTTGACAGCAAGAAATGAATTCTATGCATTTTACCTTACTGATCAAGCGACGTTCAATTATACGTCAACGACGACTGTATCGGCGTGCATAGTTCAGGGCTCAGACTTCTATTGGAATAGTACTGCATCTCCTCCAGAGT
>JALURD010000108.1 GCA_027057815.1 Acidilobaceae archaeon
CTTGCACTAGCCACCCCCCGGGGGCTCGAGTGGACCCGGGTCGCCAGGGCCTCATTCAGGGCCTACCTCCTCCCCCACCCCGGCGTGGATCCCCGGAGGATAGCTTGGGGGGCCCGTCAGGGCTGCCCAGACTGCAGGGTACGCGTGGAGCGGTGGCTAGCCCCTCCATACTATGACTCTGAGGTGTCCCTGGTTGTACTAGAGCATGAGAGGCTGGACATAGTAAAGGCGGTGGCCTCGAGCGCCGAGAGGGCGGGGCTGGCTAGGAGGGTCAATGACTACCCGGGCTCCATAGTGGAGGCCCTCCAGAGGCTAGGGCTAACCCCGGGGATCCTCGTGGAGGCCTCCGGGGGTGAAGTGAAGCCCCTCGAGGACCCCGGGGATCCCCTCTACCAACCCCCTCCCCTTAGGGTAGCCCTGGTTAAGGGTATGGCGTGGCATGGTGAGGCAGCGTCGCCAGGGGAAGTGGACTACTTCGAGGTGCAGTGCTGCGGGGAGGCCTTGAGGACGAGGGATCCCGGGGAGCTAGCCGGGCTCCTCGAAGATCTAGAGCCACACATAGTCATGGCAGGCGTGGTTACCCTGCCCCTGGTGCCGAGGGGCAGCGGGTACCTCGTAGTCGAGGAGCCAGGCGTAGGCGTGGGCCTCTGGGGGGTTTTGGAGTGGTGCAGGGTCTCGGGGCTCACCCTCCCCAAGGCGGCCTCTGCTACGATAGGGGAGGTCCTTACCACAGCAGAGGTCCTCGAGGCTATGAGGCGCCGCATGATCGTGGACAGGAGCTCAGCCAGAGTCGAGCGGTGGAGGCCCCTGGCAGGCCTGAGGGCCTGGGACAGGGCGGGCCTCGTGAGGACCCCGGAGCCCGGCGTCTACTGGAACGTGTACCAAGTTGACTTCAACAGCCTCTACCCCACGATTATAGCCAGGTTCAACCTGTCAGGTGAGACCGTGGAGCCGCCCAGCTGCTCAAGGAGGGCCAAGCCTCCGGGAGCCCCGCACTGGGTCTGCATGGACAGGCGCGGCGTGGTAGCCGAGGTTCTGGGGCGCCTGGTCGGGAGGAGGGCCAGGCTGAAGCGGGCACTATCCGGGGCACACGGGGTGGAGGCGGGGATCCTCAGGGGGAGGGCTGAAGCGCTGAAGTGGATCCTCGTCTCAGGCTTCGGCTACCTGGGCTATAGGAACAGCATCTTCGGCAGTATACAGGCCTACGAGAACGTCACGGCACTAGCGAGGCGGATGCTCCTCAAGGCCGAGAGGGTGGCTGAGAGGCTCGGCTACCGGGTGGTTCACTCAATAGTGGACAGCATCTTCGTCCAGCCAGTCCGCAGAGATCCCGCCCCGATAGGGGAGGTGATGGACGCCATAGCTGGAGCCACGGGGATCCCCGTGAAGCTGGAGGCCCGCTTCCACTGGATTTACATACCCCCAACGATCCGGGGCGTGGGGGCGGCGAACAAGTACTACGGACCCCTAGCGGGCGGCGGATTCAAGGCTAAGGGGATCCTCGCGGTTAGGAGGGACACGCCGCCCGTGGTCAGGGAGACCCAGCTGGAGGCCCTCAAAGCACTAGCCAAGGCTAGGGATCCCCGAGGGTTCACCCAAGCCTCCCTTGAGGCATTCTCTATAGTCAAGGACGCGGTTGGGGATGTACTATCTGGCAACGTGCCCCCGGAGAAGCTAGTGATTAGGAAGCACAGATCCGTGAAGACGCCTGGATCACGCCTAGCCCCGAGGGCCTCAAGACTAGAGGCCTACATAAAAGTCAAGGGAGGCGTATGGCCTACCATCAAGGGCCCGCCTCCCAGGAAAGCCGTGGACTGGAGCTACTATGCCGAGAGAGTCAGCAAAATCCTAAGAGAGCTCCCAAGACGGAATGATAGCCTGGCCTAGAAGGATTCACCGCACCATAGGAAGAGCGGTAGGAGCGCGGCTATTCCGGAGTTAACCTTCATCAATGTAGAGGGGTCGTTCAAGGCGGGGATCTTTAATAGTAGAATTACTATATTTATAGGGAATTACGCTGAGGCCTAGGTCATTAGGTTAAATTTAACGGGACCCCGATCTAAAACTAAAACTCTATAGTGAGTTAGGAAAGTGGAGGCACGTGGTCTTGAGGGCTGAGGCTCGCCTATGGCTAGAGCAGGCTAGGAGAGACCTAGAAGCCGCAAGGCATCTGGCCCAAACCCGTGACTGGTTCGCCTCAGTATTCTGGTGCCATCAAGTGGCCGAGAAGGCTTTGAAAGCGCTCCTTATCGCTTCGGGGAAGGCTGCCAGGGGGCATAACTTGCTCGAGCTAGTTAGGGTCGTGGAGAGTGAGCTAGGCGTCGAGCCGCCCAGGGAGGTGGTGAGGTGCGCCCGCTACCTTAACCCTCACTATATGATTAGTAGGTACCCGGATGCAGCCAACGGTCTCCCCTACGAGTTGTATGAGGAGGAGGACGCCTTGAAGGCTATCGAGTGTGCGGAGGTGGTTCTGGGGTGGGTAGAGCAGCTTCTGCAGTGAGGAGTCAGGATGAAATGATTGAGAGGGCTAGGAGGTTTATCCGGAAGGCGTCGGTGAAGCTGAGGGTGGAGGCAGCCTACATTGTTGGGTCGAGGGCTAGGGGCGACTACTTGGATGAGAGTGACGTAGACGTGGTTATAGTGGCGAGGGGCGTTAAAGGGCTTAACATGAAGGAGAGGCTCATGCTCCTAGCCGATGCCGCAGAGCCTGGCGTCGACTACTTGGTATACGATGTTGAGGAGTGGGAGGGAGAGTCCTCCGTCTGGATTAAGGAGTTGAAGAGGGAGGCCAGGAGGATAGACGCTTAGTGTCTCAACGCGACTCTTTCGGCGCTACACTCCACCTCACGAGCCCGTCATCGGCTAGGGCGGTTGCCTCCCCGCGGGCATGGAGGCATGCGAGGGCGCCTCGGACGGTGGCTTGTATAAGCAGTAGTAAGCCTGGATCCCCCGGGGCTCCCATGCTCTTGGCCACGTGCCTTGTGGCCTCGTCTAGGGTGTACCGCTTCTCCAGGGCCTCCCTCGCATGGGTTAGCAGCCGGGAGACAGCGTCAATGTTGGCATCCACGAGGGCTTCAGCTTCAGCGGCTCGGGTGAGGGGGCCGTGGGATGGCTGTATGGCCTCGTACCTGCCTAGGTGGTCCCGTATCCAGTGGAGAGTCTCCAGTGCCCGGCAGGGGTCGAAGTGGTAGGGGGCCCCGAACCTGGCGAGGACCCTCTCCCCGAAGAGGGAGTCAGCCGCGTATAGGGTGCCGTCTGGGGCCACCACGCCTACCTGGCCCGGCGTGTGGCCTGGGAGTGGGACGACCTCGAAGGGCCCGATCCTGGTGGGTGGGTCTATCTCTGAGTCAACCCTGACTGGCAGGGGGTCGTATGTTAGGAGGCCGCTGTCCCCCGGGAGGGGGTAGCCGAAGGTTAGCGTGACCCTAAGGAGGGGATCCCTCAGCGCCGGGGCGTCGACACGGGGCGCGGCTACGGCTACAGGCGCCTCCAGGGAGTCCAGGAGCCCCTCAGCTAGGGACGTGTAGTGGTCGCTGTGGAAGTGTGTTACCAGAAACGTTACCCGGGAGGGGCCGTGTTTGAGGATCTCCCTGCGGACCTGCTTAGCCCTCTTCCTCCCGTGACCCGGGTCGACCACGTAAACCTCGCCGCCGCACGAGGCGATAAGAGTGGAAGGGCTCCCCCTCAGTATTAACGTGCCACACTCCAAGCAGAGACACCGCTGTATGCACGCCCAGCCTACTGGTTAAAGAACCACTAGGGGTCCAGGCCTAGCCTAGCAGCCTCCCCGAGAAGCTTCGAGGCTAGGAGTGCCACTCTCCGGTACTCTCTCCCACTAATTATTCGACGCACCAGGCCCATATCCACTTCGGTGTAGGCGTGGACAAGGATGTTCCTGAATCCCGCAACACTCCTCACGAACTCGTACTCCTCACGCGTCAATACACCCTCACCAGCCAGAGCCCTAGCGGCGTCGCCCGGGGACTCAGGCGAGTAACCCAGTTCAGCGGCGAGCCGGAGGACCATGTCGAGTAGGGCTTGTGCCTGCACTTGGAGGGCGTGGAGTGCAGCCAGCTCCTCAACCCAATCCTTAATCCCCTGGCTAGCTAGGTGGTCCAGCTTCGAAGTCATCTCGTTAACCACGCTGGCAAGCCTGGATAGGACACCCATCACCCCCACCTTCTCCTCATGGCCTCTGCGGCGGTCTCGGTTATGCGTAGCTTCCTCCTAGCCAGATCGTAATCGTGGCATACCTTAACCCTGACTAGAAGCCACTCCCTAGCTCGCCCCCTCGAGGACTCGTACACGACGACCCCGTGGCGCCACGCATCCTTCACGATAGCGCAGGGGGCACTACTAGAATCGACTATGTCTACTAGGCTCGGGTCTACTCCGAGGGCTTCCGAGACCTTTAGTGCCAGGTCTAGGAGCTTTTGGGGATCCCGCTCGGGCCCACGCGCGCTTACGAGTAAATCCACGTCTCCACCCACGCCCCGGCGGGCCAGGCTACCATAGAGTACAACCCACTCCACCCCCAAGTCCCGCCACTCCAAGGCATTGAGGACCGCTAGCACCTTATCCCTAGTGAGCCGCATCTCACCCATCGCCAAC
>JALURD010000109.1 GCA_027057815.1 Acidilobaceae archaeon
GTGGATGAGGATGGCGGAGTCCCTGCTAGGACTCCAAGGGGCGCCGGTGGCAAGCGACTACTACGAGCCAGGCGAGACCCTCAAGCTTGCTGGCGTGGAGATTGAGACCATCCACGCGCCCGGACACCTGGCAAGCCACACCCTCCTCCTGCTACCCGACGGCACACTATACCTTTCAGACATAGACCTGACAAGCTTCGGACCATGGTACGGAAACCCCGAGGGGGATCCCGGCCAGTTCCTAGCCGACATAAGAATGGCCAAAAACCTCATCGAGGAAGGAACAGCGTCGAGGGTTGCGACGTCCCACCTGGAAGAGGTCCTAGACACGCAGAGAGCCGTCAAGGCGCTATCAGCCTTCGAGGCCAGGCTATGGGACACCGCCCGGCGCCTGGTCGAGGAGCTGGCTAGAGCCGGTAGGCCGCTAGCGCCCAGGCAGCTGGCCGGGAGGGGCATAATTTATCCGAAGTACCTCCAAGGCTACGAGGCAGTCATGAGGTACTTCGAGGAGAACATGATAGCAAAGCTCCTCGGCCTACTCCAAGCCCGTGGGATGGTGGAGAGGAAGGGTAGAGGGTTCGTAGCTAAAGCGTGTGGTCCCGGAGGGCTACTCTAATGTTAAAACTCCTCATAGTTATTGTGTGTCTGTTGATCGGGCTTCAAGACTGCTTAGCTTGGCTTAAGCTAGAGGGGATCCCTCATATGACTGGGCTTAGAGTGGTTCCAGTTAATCCCTGCGGTGTAAGGGTTAGGAGTAACCTAGTTTGTGGAGGAGCTCCGCTATGAGTACGCCGTTTCCTGCTGCTCCGCGTATGGTGTTGTGGCCTAGGATAACCATTTTGACTCCGCCTGTTACGGGGTCTAGCCTTAGCCTCCCGACTGCTACTGTCATGCCGTTACCGGCTAGCCTGTCTAGCCTGGGCTGAGGCCTATCTACCTCCTTCCTGACTATGACAGGCTTCTCAGGAGCGCTGGGGAGGCCCAGGCTCTTGATTCTATTGCCCTTGAACTCCTCAAGCACCCTGGCGGCTTCATCAGCGGTTGCCGGGGGTTCCTCGAGTTCGACGAAGACCGCCTCTGTGTGGCCGTCTAGGACTGGAACCCTAGTCGTTATAGCGGTTACCTTGAAGCCCGCCGGCTCGACGCGGGTGCCTCTCAGCGTACCTAGTATCTTCCTGGACTCCGTCTCCATTTTCTCCTCCTCGCCCGGTATGAATGGTACCAGGTTATCTATGATAACAGTGGATGGGACCCCCCGTAGCCCTGCACCGGTTACTGCTTGCATGGTGGCGACTGTGACCCTCTTGACACGGTACTCGTCGTGGAGGGGCTTCAATGCGAGGGTTAGTATGGCCGTGGTGCAGTTTGGGACCTTCGCTATCCACCCCCTCCACCCCCTCTTCGACTGGAGCTCGACTAGGCGTGCGTGGTCTGCGTTGACTTCAGGGTTGAGGAGTGGTATGTCTGGCTCCATCCTGAGGGGGCTGGCGTTCGACACGACCTTCACGCCCAGCCGGGCTAGCTCCACCTCCACGTCACTGGCTACATTGGAGGGGAGGGCTGAGAATACTATGTCGAATCCCTCCCTAGCGACTTCCTCGGGCTTGAGGGGTCTAAGCCTCTCCCCCCAAACGTAGTCTTCGGGATGCTCGTCTATAACCCACTGCACCGCCTCACCATACCTTAACCCGGCCTTCTCGGGTGACGAGTACAGTGCTTCCAAATCGAACCAGGGGTGCCTCGAGAGCCTGGCGACGAACCTCTGACCAACGAGGCCGGTTGCGCCTAGAACCGCTACCCTAAGCTTCTCCGGCACCCTCAGCCACCCCCTCCTCGATAATGGAGTGGAGGGCCTCTAGTGCCCGGGCTTCGTGGTCCCGGTTGACCGTGAAAGCCAGGGAAGCCTTGGATGGCGTTGAGTGCACGGTCATGTAGTCTACGCCGGCCTCCATTAGCGCCTCGGCGGCCTTGGAAAGGATCATTGGGCTCGCGGCTCCTGAGCCTACGAGGGAGACCACTGTGCCAGAGCCGAGCGCGCGTGACGCGACTAGCTTCACGCCCGGCGGTCTGACCTCAGGCCTTGGGGCTACCCTCGTCCACCTCCTCCAAGAGCCGATCCTAACCTCTAGCGGCCTGACTACCTTTAGGGGCTCGAATGTCCTCGGGTGCATCTTCTTGGCCCCGTACTTGGCCGCCTCGAGTGCTTCAATGTACCCCATAGACTCTACCCTACGCGACCCCGGGATCCTGCGTGGGTCACCCGTGTAGATTCCGTCAACGTCAGTCACCAGGTGAGCCGTCTTGGCGGTTGAGAGTGCCGCTAACGCCGTCGCGGTGTAGTCTGACCCGCCCCGGCCCAGTATGGCTGGTGTTCCCTCGCACCCGCCGGCCACGAAGCCCTCAACGACTGGCACAGCCCCGGATGGTGTCAACGTCTTCACGACGGAGAGCCAGGACTCACCGGTTCGGCCGTAGTCTATCCTAGCCCTGAGCGGGTGCCCGGAGCTATGGACCACTCTAAAGGCCGGGATTCCTACTGCCTTCACGCCCACCGCTTCAAGCGCGTATACCATGATAGCCCTACTGGCCGCCTCCCCCAGGGCCAGGATCCTCGCCGCGGCCCTGGCGCTCGCGGCTCGACCCCTAACCCTGTCGAGGGCGCCAAGCAGCTCCCCCACCAATCTTTCGAGGCTTGGCCCCCCAACATCTCTGGCTATGGCCGAGTACCTCTCCTTCACCTCAAGGGCCGCGCGGCGGGATCCCTCTACGGCTCTAACTAGGAGGTCCGTGACTCCCTTAGCGGCTGAGACGACTACCGCGACCCTGGCCCCCCGGTCCACGTAGTACTCCCTGACGGCCTCAGCAGCCTTTACGTAGTCGCCTGGTGATCTCAGTATGGAGCCGCCGATCTTGACTATAGCGTCGAGGGTCACGGCGGCACCCACCCCCTGGCAGCTTCCAAGATGTCGCTGAGGAGCGCGTGGGCCGTCACATCTACCCCGCCGCCCCTCCCAGCGAGCCTGACCTCGTTTACTCCCACGTCTACTCGGACGGCGTTCACGGTGCCCTTAGCCTGGGCGAGGAAGCTGTCCCCGCCAACCTCAGCGAGCCTGACTTCTGCCCGTCCATCCCTGGGCCTGAACCTGGCTATGTACTTGAGGACCCTGCCCCGCCTCGAGGCCGATATGACGTCCTCCAGCCTGGCTCTGAGGGGCTCCCTGTAGACTTCTCTAAGTGTTAGCCTGTACCCGAGCGTGTTTACTGCGATGACCAGCTTTGCCGCGGGATCCCAGCCGTCGAGGTCTAGGCTCGGGTCAGGCTCCGCTACGCCCTCAGCCTTAGCGGTCTCAAGCGCCTCATCCATAGTTAGAAGCCTCTCATGCATGAGTGTCAATATGTAGTTAGTTGTAGCGTTTAGTATGCCCTCGAAGGCGTGCAGCTCGTAGCCCCTGAGCCCCCTGAGGAGGCTTATCAGCGGCGTGCCAGCCATGACTGTCGCCTTGTACCCCACGTAGAGACCCCTAGCCGCGGCTTCACCTATGATATCCCAGAACCTCAGCGCCAGCGGTGCCTTGTTCGCCGTTACGAAGCTCGCGCCCTCCCCTAGAGCCTTGAAGGCGTGACTAACCCCTGGCTCGCCGCTCTCATAGTCGGAGGGCGTGGCCTCCACGTGGATTTCAGGCTTGGCCTCAGCGTATACATCTTCGACGCCAGCGCCGGGCCTGCCGCAGGGGCCGCTTGATACTGAGGACCTAGGCGTCTCCGCGAGCTTGAGGAGCTCATAGCCCTCAAAGCCCCTGGGGCAGATAGCAGCCCCCCGGGAATCCACGACCGCCACAACCCTAACTCTGACACCGTAGAGTCTCTCAACGTCGCCAGCCTTCAGGGCGATCAGCCTAGCCAGCTCCCTGCCAACGCCTCCGAATCCAACAATCGCAACCCTAGCCCCGAGGGACCCCCCATGACCCCCGGGAGGAGCGGGTAACCTGGAAGCACTGGGAGAGGAGTGGGGGCCGCCTACTATCCTCTCGTTTGGCGCATCAGCATCACCTGGACCCCCCACTCAACCCGTCTGTCAATATTTAACTCTAACGGCCGCTGGCCGGGCACCTCACTCCATGAGCCGCCAGCTGAGACTCAACTATGCCGAGGGCCTACTAGCGGCGCTAAGGGACTCCTCAGCTACGGCCTGGGATCCTGGAGGTAGCGTCGCCGGAAACCTGCAAGATACCACCACCCTCTCTCCTCGAGTGCCCTGAGTATTCCCTGCTTGCTCCAAGGCCCCCGGTGACCTGTAGCGTAGAGGGCGAGCTTAACTGCCTCGCCAGCGGCTATCGCCAGAAGGCTAGGATTCCCTATCCACTCGGAGATCCTCCTCACCCTCACTAGGGAGGAGCACAGGGCTTCCGCCCAGCCGGGCTTAGGGATCACTGCGTGGAGGGGGTCCCCCACACTATGATATTATGATCCTCGAAGTCGTCCCTGTAAATGGTTAGGAACTTGTAGTCGCAGCCGCCGCCTAATTCGCTCTCGAAACACCATGCTGCATCCACATCCCTCGCAGGAACAGCT
>JALURD010000110.1 GCA_027057815.1 Acidilobaceae archaeon
AGTCAGCTAACGGTCCTTTATCCCCTGGCGATGTTGTTTACATACGCAATCCTGGCACCTTCGAGAGGGACGCAGTTAAAGCGTTAGCTGAGGTTCCTGTGCTGGCAATCCTCCTCGACGAAGCCACGGGGGGGCTGGCCTCCACTCTTGAGAGGAGCGGCGTGCCCGTCTTCCGGCTAGCCGATTACCTGTACATTAAGTTCAAGGATATCATTCTAGTCAAATCCAAAATTAGAGATGACGCTGTCCGCAGAAGGGAAGAGCTGGAGATGATGAGAGCTAGCCAGGTTAACCTTGAGCGCATCATTGAGGAGTATAGGAGGGAGCGTGCTAGACGCTTAAGAGGGCACAGGAAGGCCTAGCCGCTCTCCTCCTCCGACGGTTTAGCAAGGATTATCTCGATTGTGGAAACTGTTCTCTTCCTGCCACTCTCGTCCACGATCTCCTCGCTTCCTATCTTGACGTCCTTAACCACTAAGTTCTTCATGTACATGTGCCTGACGCGTTCAGCGGTGTCAACCGCCTTGCAGATGTTCTTCCCCCTAGCTCTGATTATGACTTCTTCCGCCCCCTCACTGAAGAGCCTTATGACGGCTAGGACGTAATTATTTATCTCCTTTTTACCGATTAGAACCGCATTAGCTGGATGCGGGGTTGCCATGCCTGGACGCACCTCTACACCGCTCACCAAGAAGCGGGCTTCCCCCAAGTCGGTTTATTAAATTCATTGCGCCCACACAGCCTACGCTCTGCCCTGTATTCTTTCTACAAATGACCTACCCACTATAGTAACCGTGGCTATATGGCTACCCTCAAGTTTGGAGAGCGCCTCTTCAAGGCCTTCAAGTGCCTTTGAACCGAATAATCTCGACCCCTTAGACTCAACGTAGGCTGCCTGGACGCCATCATTGCATATAACCATGTCTGCGTGGTCTAAGTCGCCTAGCCTCCTGAAGGAGACCACCGCACAGTCTTCGCCAGCCGTTTTCACGGCCTCCTCCACGATCTCCCTAAGCGAGGTTGGAGCCGTGAATCTTAGGTTACTTGTAGATTTACCTTCAAGTATTAGGTCTGCCCTAAAGACGGGCTCGGCTAAGTACCTGCTTGCTGCTTCAATGTCTGGGCCTGTCTTTAACGAGGCAGGCGTTGGTCTTAACCTGGCTACTGCTAATTCTTTCTCCTCCTCGGGCTCAACCTCTCTTACAACCTCTAGGTCAATCTCTATTCCACCCGTGTACCTAGTCACCTTTGCAATCTTGTAGCCTCGATGCTTAGCCCATACCTGTACGTCGAATGCCTCCCCCTCAGTAGAGACTCTAACAGTCACCGACCCTCTCCTCTTCAACGTCTTTTCAATCAGCTTATATGGGAGAATCCACTTCTGCTGAGTTAAATCGAGTTTTTCACTCAAAACCTGACCCCTCCCCATTCTGGTAGTCTCTATAGGGGTACCCGCCTGAAGGCTGGCAGGGTCTGGAGTGTTAAAGGTTTAACAGTGCGACCTCAGTGGGTTTAGCCGAGGCGGAGGGTGCGTTTCTACATGGATGGAGAAAGGGGGAAGAGGTTAGTCATAGTTCTAGCGTCCAATGAAGCCACAAGGGTTATGTTAGCTTTCGTGACTGCCGCGGTAAGCGCTGAGATGGGTAATGAGACCTACCTTATAGTGACCCTTAACGGCATTGACGCCATAGTCAAGGGCCAGGCCTCTAAGCTAAGGGTCGAAAAGGGGTTCGTAGGCTCAGTGCTCAAGAAGAGGATGAGCGCTGCTGGGCTCCCACAGAACATGGAGGACCTCTACAAGCTCGCTAGAAAGAATGGAGTTAAGGTTTACGTCGACCAGATGTCTCTAAGGATCAGCGGGTTGAGGCGTGAGGACCTACTAGACTTCGACGAGCTGGTCGGCCCAGGCACTATTGCAGAGATGACCGCACACTACAACTCCATAGTCTTTTAACGCATTTTTAATTCAATCCTATCCTAACCTCCAGCCAGGGGCTAATGATGGCCTGTAACCCCGTAGAAGACGCAAAGAATCTCGTAGGCATTATCCTTAAAGCATCTAAGCTAGAAGACCGGGTGAGGAATTTCATCGAGAGCGGGGGGATAGGCAAAGAGCTAGAGGGCAGGAGAATTATAGTTCTAGCGCTAGGTAAAGCGGCGCCAGCGATGGCCAGAGGCGTTATTCAGGCGCTAGGCAGGGTTGACGGTGGAGTAGTAGCCACTATAAGGGGCGTTGACGTTACTGGCCTGGAGGGTGTTGAGGTAGTCTACGGCAGCCATCCCGTCCCTGACGAGTCCAGCATAAGGGCTGGCGAAGCCTTACTAGAGTGGGCTGAGAACGCTAGTGATGATGATGTCCTCTTCGTGCTCGTGAGTGGGGGAGGCAGTGCGATAGCCGAGGTGCCCCTAGACCCATTAACGCTAGACGATGTTAAAGCAACATACCGGGCCCTCCTCGACTCCGGGGCCCCTATTGACGAGATTAACACTGTGAGGAAGCACCTCTCCAAGATCAAAGGTGGAAGGCTAGCTGCGGCTAGAGGGAAAGGCTCAACACTCATAGGCCTCTATGCCAGCGATGTACCCGGAGACAGGCTCGAGTATATCGCCAGCGGCCCTACAGTTCCCGACCCCACAACCTACCATGACGCACTCCGCGTAATCGAGCTTAGGGGAATCAGGCACAGAATCCCCGCCAAGGTCCTCGAGGTCCTCGAGGCAGGAGCGCAGGGACGTATCCCAGAGACTCCCAAGCCGGGCGATCCAGTCTTCGATAACACAATAAATGAACTCGTAGCAGCCAATGTAGATGTTCTTAGAGAGGCTGGGAGATTCCTTGAAAGACGCGGTTACAGAGTTATCATCCTGACAAGTAGGCTCGAGGGGGAGGCTCGTGAGCTAGGATTCTTCCTAGCCTCTTTGAGCCTTGAAGCCCTTGAAAGGGGGATCCCTGAAAAACCGCCCTTAGCCATCATAGCGGGGGGAGAGGCCACAGTCACAGTATCAGGGACAAGCCCGAAGGGGAGGGGTGGAAGGAATACTGAGTTGGCGTTGGCCTGGGCTCTACGGATGAATTATTGGGGAGCGCCGAGAGGGAGAACCGCGATTCTCTCCATGGATACAGATGGTATTGACGGCGACTCACCCGCCGCTGGAGCCGTGGTCTCCCCTGAGATGATAGATGAAGCTATTAGGGCCGGCCTAGACCCGTGGCGTAGCCTCTACAATCACGACTCCTACACCGTCCTAGCTAAAATCGGCGCCGCCGTCGAGACCGGGCCTACAGGGTCTAACTTGAACAGCGTCACAGTAGTACTGCTATGCTAGCTGCATGGCTCCCTTACCTGATTAATGTTTTGAGCGCGTCTTCGACCTTCTCTTCCAGCTCTGCGAGTATCCACCGGGCTTGAGTCTTGACGCCTCTCTCCCCACCAGCGCATACTACCCTCTCCTCCCCCGCCACGATAACTTCATCGAACTCCTCTCCATTGAATACTCTCCTGACACACTCGGCCTCCGGGAACCAGACTGCCTCAAGGTCTCCAGAGCTGTACCTGTAGCTACCCCAGTTAACGGCCCTCAGGAAACCCCTGGCTAGCTCCCTATAGACGGGATCCCAGCCCACTCTAGCCGCCGTAGCCTCTATGAGGTAGAGCATTCTCCGGGACCTGAGAGGGCCCGACCCAAGGAGCTCCCTATAGAATGCTTGCAGGGATCCCCAGCTGGGCTTAGCCGCTGACCCAGCTACTCTAACAGCTACCTCTACAGCCTTCCAGGCCGTGGGCCAGTCGACTTTCTCCGGCGAGTCCTCGGGAGTATGGTATATTGCTCTTACATCGTCACTCCATAGACTATGAAGCGAGAGCGTCGGGATCCCGGTCCACATGGCAGCCTGGAAGCTGTCGCACTCTGGGCACTCGCAGCACCTGACTCTGAAACCCCCACCTTCCCCCAGGAGACCCAAGAGCTGCGGCGCTCCGCTGACCACGAGGTCCCCAGCGGCTAGGTCAAAGTTCACGTAGGCCGCTATCTCGCTGGAAAGGCTTGCCCTCCGGAGCTCCATGAAGTAGAGCCTGCTCCCCCAGGCCCAGTACCAGCCCGCGAAACCCGGGGCCCCCTGCTCTTCTGCAGTGAATAACACCAATCTAACCCGGAGGCCTCTCCTCTCCAGCTCCGAAGCAGCCGCAATAGACTGTGCCACGCCCAGAGCGTCGTCTAAGAAGCCCCCCTCCCACTTGTCATGGTGGGCGCCCACGACTACTAATGGGCCTCCGCCGCCCAGGTCTGCCTCTAGAGTTACACCCTGTGATTCCACGGTGTCCGCTTCGACCCAAACCCTGGCCCAGCCCTCTCTAAGAATACTTGAAGCTGTAGCGTGGTCCACGCACAGCACGGGTATGGGGGGCGGGGATCCCGCCCAGTAAGGGTAGCCCCAGACGCCGGTCGCGACTATGGTCCTAGGCCTCTTACACGCGAGCACGAGGGCTTTGGCGCCATGCTCCCATGCGAGTAGAGCTGCCGCTTTCAACTCGTCGGGGTTGGGGGGTTCCTCGGCTACAGCCACTTGTGACCCTGTATACGACGCCCAGCTAGCCGGCTCAGAAGGATCCCCCGGGACATACTCGGCCCTTCCCTCGACGTCGGCTGACAGGCTATAGGGCTGGACGCGTAGCCACCCGGATAGAGGTTCTACCCCACCCTCTCTGAGGCGCCAAGCTGTTAGAGGCACGGGGATCCTCCTAGGCCTAACCCCCAACACATCCTCCACGAGACCGGATATCGCGTCAACGACCTCACGCTCGGCGCGCGTGCCTGCCAGAACCGGGGCTGGCCTCCACACCCTCATTGAATACTCCCTGAGCCTTTCAGGGCCACTAACGCCTTCGCGATAACCCTGCACTACCGGCATCCTCGGCCTCCCTCGGGCTGGCCCCCAATTAATTCTGTCAAGGCCCCACCTAGCCGTGGGGGTGTCCCTGGAATGTTCCTTGTCGGCAGAGAGGCCGCGTATTACCTGGGTCTGCTCGGAGGGATCTCGCCCGAGAGCCTGCAGCCTGCAGGCGTTGATTTAAGCGTCTCCGAGGTTGAAGTTTTGGAGGAGCAGGGCTTCCTCGGCCGGCTCGCTAAGGGGATCCCGCGTGGGAGGCCCGTCGATTGTCCTGGCGGCGTGTGTAGCCTTGCCCCGGGCGTCTACAGGATACGCTTCAAGGAGGCTGTGGATGTTCCTATGTGGGCTGTGGGCTTCTGTTACCCTCGGAGTAGCCTACTTAGAATGGGGGCGGCACTGTTCTGCGCTGTCTGGGATCCCGGCTACAAGGGTAGGGGCCAAGCGCTCCTGGCTGTATTCAACCCTCACGGTATAAAGCTGGAGATGGGAGCTAGAATAGCGCAGTTCGTCCTCGCCAGGCTCGAGAAGCTGCCAGAAAAAGGGTATAGTGGGTCGTTCCAGGGCGAGGGCCTTAAGGGTTAGGCGTCGCTTTTCAGAGCCTCCAGTATGTAGTCCAACGCTATTGCAGCGTACAGCACCACATAGATTATAGACTCGCTCGTTGACGCCTCCTTCCCTATTAGGTATACGAAGAGGCCAGCTATCATTAACCTGAAGTACTTGAGAATCATTCCATTCTCATGGTCTCAGTTCCCCTTTTCCGAGACCCTGCTCGCCTCCAACTGAATAGACTCCACCGGAGTTAATATTCATGTGGTATTGTATGAAGCCTACATCATTATTATTAATTTATGTTGCTCTAAACCAACGTTAAAACCACGCCTAGACTCCCCCTTCTTGGGAAGACCGCTTTAACTGTTATTGACTCCCCTTACGTGTTAATCTAAGCTCGACGGCATGGCTGCCCCCTGTGAATTCACGACGAGGTGTGGTGCTTGCTTAAGCTAGCGTTTAGGAATAGAGCAGCCCTGATCGCATTCATAGTTGCTGTATTATCGTCGTTTCTAGTCGCGGGTTCTGCAGCTGTAGCCTTTGGGCCGATATTTGAGAATCTTATAGAGAAAGCACTCGCAGTTTACTGGCACTCCATAGCAAGTGGAGGATATACCGAGAGCATGTTTATACACTCAACCGCTGGCAGTAGTGGCTACGAATCCGTGGCTTTAGCCTTCAATGAGAGCCTAGACAACATGCTTACCGACATATCCACAGTTTTAGGGGCTCTCAAGGAGCGCGACTCATGTGTTGGCGGCTATGCAGCGCTTGGCCACTTAAACGTGCAAGTCGATAGCTTATCCATGCATGTACTCATCTACCAGGGATCCCCTAAAGGCGAGGCTGTCTACTATTACCTTGCTAGGATCCCGGACAATGTTAACTTGAGCCTTGGCCTTGACGCTAAGCCCATTAATGGACTTGACGATTTACCAGACTACCTCTCTAAGGCTATTACTGCATCTGCGTCCATGGGCATAGCCCAGGAGGTCGCTTTAGAACTCTCTCCTGAAGCTAGCTTCGTCGAGCCTCAGGTAATCATAATATTGGACGGTTTAAGCGAGGATAAAGTCAAGGGCATCGTAGCAAGTTTAGCAGAGATAATCGGAGGCATTAATGGTTCCTCCGCTAGCGATGTTTACATATCTTCAGGTTATGCCGTGCTACTCCACTACAAGGATGAATGCATCCTTAAGTGGATAGGTGAGGGGAGCATTCAGAAGCATTTAATGACGAGTATGGTACTGCCTAACAGTGACACTCTCTTCTTCAACGCAAACCCTGAGCTTACTTCTAACCAGGCGTTAGACGCCTTCAGGGTTCTATCAACAGTCGTCTTCATCACCTTCCTCGCTGGTTTACTAGTAATTGTACCTGTGACGTCTCAGATGGCAGTTGCAAGCGAGGCTAGATCGGCTGCGCTAGCCCGACTTAGAGGCGCCTCGCCTAGAAGCCAGTCGATCCCCGTGTTGGCCGCCAGCCTCGTATACTCATCGCTTGGAGTGACTGCTGGCGTAGCCGGAACTCTTGGCCTTGTGTGGGCTGGTCTCTCGCGGGACGCGGCTAAGGCCATCCTCTACGGCCTGGAGGGCTGGAGTACGCTGGCGTCGCTAGTGGTAGCTGGCGCTGCATCCGGATTGATAGCGTGGAGGCCGTGGTCCAGGGTAGTGACGTCCATGGATCCACTAGAGACCGCCCGAGACCCATCTAAGATCTTGCCTAAGCCGGGATCCCCCGGCAGGCTTACTTGGCTGCTGGCAGGGATAGCAGCTTACCACGCGGCCAGGGTTATTGTGGGATGGAGTGCCTTGGAGTATCTGGGAGGCCACGGGCCCCCTCCGGGCTTCCTAGGAGTTCTCCTAGGAGTTCTAGCTATGATTGAAGTAGTGTCAACACCATTTGCACCGGTAATTGCTGCATATGCAGCTGCGAAGATACTGCCCAGGTACTTCGAGAGAATGCTCTCCATACTATACTCCATCCTTGACAGGATCAACTTGAGCGTCGCGACACGAGGGGTTGCAAGGCTCTCCATACCCCTCTTTGCTGGGCTAAGCGGCATACTAGTCTTCGCCTTTGCCATGGCCGGAGCGGCTGGTAGCCTCGAAGCAGGCGTTGAAGGCCTACTTAGTCAGTCTCTAGACTTATCATTAGGGGCCGACAACGTCCAAATCTACGCAGTCTATAATGTGAGCCTCGACGACGCAGCCAAGCTGGCAGGCACAATACAAGACTCATGTGGAACCAACTGTCTCGTGGCGCTCTCTATCCCGGCTTATTTATCTGTAGGAGTACAGGCCTCCGAGGCGCCTCTCCCCTCCAAAGAGGGTGGAACCCCTACACTTGTAGTCGTGCATACAAGTGGATACTCTGGGCCCGCAAGCATTCTGGCTTATCCAGACCCCTCACTTGCACTAGAAGTGCTTCACTTTAAGTACGTCCGAAACGATGTTATGGGCGACCCACATTCAGCAATTAACGATATAGAGAAGGGCCTCGCGATACTTTCTGATATTGGGGTAGGAGTTCAGAAAACTCTTGTGGATAGAGAGGCTACTATTCTACTAGAAAGCAGTAGTGAGGCCAGGTTCACGGTTAAGATAGCAGATATCTGGAGGCCATGGCCGGGCCATGCAGTGTTTAGTCGACAACCCATAGTAATTGTTAGTTTAGACAGGCTTAGAGACTCTATCTACAACGACATTATGCTGGAAAGCGTCTTGATAATAATCTATTCCGACTCGGGCTTAACGGGGATCCCTGAAGGCTTACCGGTTAGGTTGTTAACGTCCATTGATAAGGATAGAGTTGTAACGTCTGAAGAGTATCAGGACCTCCTTGACCTAATGAAAATCTCTACGGGCGCCAGAAGCATGTCTATAGCTGCTATAACAGTCCTCGCCCTGGCGATTGTAGCGTCTTTGGTTGCTTCAGGACTAGCTAGCATAGTGCTCGAGTCAGCCCTAGCTCCACTAAGGCTTAGAGGACTTGCATTCTCTAAGGCGCTTCTGGCAACACTGCTCCCCTTAGCTTTACTCGTACTCGTCGCAGCCGCTGTTGGATTACCCGCAGGGGTGGCAACGGGTAGACTGTATCTCTTACCGCTTACATCAACGACTCCACCTAACACCGTTGATGTGAGCGGTATAACTATAGTAATGGCTGCTAGCCCGCCGTTAGGCCTTACCGGAGCATCCATAATTGCGTATTTGACTACAGCGTTGGCGCCCATTGCTTTTCTATTGTTAATACTATCCAGGCTCCTCCGGGGCCCTGCTTCCAAGTGGGCTAGAGGTGCGTAATGGTGACTCGTGGGGTCGTGGTTAGGGGCGTGAACTTGATAAAGGTTTACAGGAAGGGCCACTTAGAAGTGCAAGCCCTAAGAGGTGTCACGGTAGAATTCGAGCCTGGAACAATAACAGCGGTGATGGGCCCTAGCGGCTCTGGTAAGACGACTCTTCTGAACCTCCTTGGAGGTATAGACAAACCCACAGGAGGCATGGTATTCCACGGAGACAAGAGAATAGACGTCATGGAAGGCGAGGATCTCGACAGGTATAGACTCCTCAATGTAGGCTTCGTCTTCCAAGTCTTCAACCTTATACCGACGCTATCAGCGCTGGAAAATGTGGAGCTACCAATGGCTCTTGCGGGGAAGCCTAAACAGGAGCGCCGCGCGAAAGCTCTAGAACTACTCGAGCTTGTGGGACTGAAAGGTAGGGAGGACCATAGGCCGGGAGAGCTCAGCGGGGGAGAGCAGCAGAGGCTAGCCATAGCAATAGCCCTAGCCAACGATCCCCCGATAATATTCGCCGATGAGCCAACCGCTGAGCTGGACTATGACAACGCCAAGGTAGTAATCGACTTGCTCGTGAGGCTAGCCCATGAGGAAAATAGAACTGTTGTAGTAACTACGCACGACCCTAGAGTCGCCATTAGGACCGATAAGATCATCAGGCTCGAGGACGGCGTATTAAAGGGCGTTTACGCTCCAACGCAGCTCGAGGAGACGTTGCAGCCTACAAGGCACGGAAGCCTATCAGGCCTCGCAGAGGTAATACGGGCCAGAATAGCTAGGATAAACGAGGAAATTGAAATACTCGAAGCGAGAGTCCGTGAGGGCAAGCTCTCGCTTAAAGAGGCAGTAGAGAGGTACATAAAGCTCAAAAAGGCGAGGGATGCCCTCGAAGACCTTTTAGCGTCTATAGGCGGGTAACTCCGCCACTCTGGTACTGAGGCCGGTTAACCTATTATTAACAGTATATTCAGAACTGGATACCCATTTAAAATCCACTTATTGACGTTTCCCACGCAGAGTAGGGGAAGCAGGCCTTGAGGCCAGAGGTCATATTCCCGTACGCGACGGGCGCCTACCTCTTACTTGCCTCGCTCGTGGCATTCATACTTTATAAGAGAAGCGGCTTCAAGCCGATGCTAATTTTCTTCATAGGCATACTAGCGGTTGCAATCGAGAGCTTCCTGGATGGCTACGAAGCCTCGAGGCTCTACGCGCTGGCTGGAGGCGAGTGGGACGCTCTAGAGCAGTCTGCTCCAGGGAGCCTTAGAAGCATGCTACTCCTCGATGCGGTTAGAGGCGTATTCATACTGATCTGGGCTGCTGCTGAGGTACTGTTCACTGCAGAGCTAATAGGGACTGAGAAGAAGCTTTGGAAATTGTATGCTCCAGCCGCTATTATAGTAGTCGGCTCTGTACTGACTTTCCTCATAAACTTCTCAGGCATAGAGCCCTTGAGTAAAAGGATCTTAATCAGCAGTGCTGTTAGGGTAGTCCCCATACTGATCCCCGTCCCCTTAATCGCCGGCACCTTGATACTTGCCAAACTCTGGAGGCCAACCGGGTCGAGGAGTCTTCTATTGATAGGCATGGGTTTCATAATACATGGGGCGACTCTCCCCTTCTACACTCCCGCCAAAGCCGCGGGCACGCTCCTGCTCGGCCTATGGTACGCCTTCGGCGGGCTGATACCCGTCACAGCGCTCCTGCTCGGCCTATACTTGGCTGTTAAGGAGGCTCAGGCTGCTCAAGGGTAGGATGGTGAGCCATGCCTTGCCCATACGCTGAAAGGAAGGGAACACTGGTTGTATGCAAGGTTAGAGGAACCCCCGTTAACCCTCTAGCATATCCCTGCCTAGGCGAGAAATACCCCAACTGCCCCATATATGCTAGAGCAGCCAAAGAAGCTCCAGCGGCTGAGGCTAGAGAAGCCAAGCAAATAGCGACTGCAGGCGAAGCGGCCGCTATGCCTGCACCTGTCAGCCGAAGGGGATTACTGGGCCTAACGCAGTCAGGCGATAAGCCAAGCGAGTGCGGTCAGTGTGTTTTCTACTCCAAGACCAGAAGATGGTGCTTCATTCTAGGCGCCACAGTCGGTAACCCGGCTACACCGCCGTGCGGCTAGATAAGACCGCCTGAAATATGCGGCATTACCGCAATTACATCCCCCGGCTTTACTTTATCGTCGAGCTTAGCTGGTTTTCCATTGATCAAGTAGATTAATTCCTCTGGATCAATGCCGTCAGGTATTTTCACTATATCCCTTAATGCCCGGGGCCCATCTACTTCTACTTCGACCTGCCTCCCATAAATGTCGGATAAGTAACCTAGGTACTTCACAGTAACCTTCCCGGACTGCGATCTCACACTGCGCACCCTTCCTAGTCTATGCATTCCGGGCGGTTTAATCCGTGTCAAGGACTAGGCCTTTAACCCGCCTTATTTACCGGGGAGGACTTCTCTGATAACATGGTGAAACCAGCCTTGCCCAAGGGCTGGAGCGGCCGGATCCTCTGGGTGGACCTAGGGAAGGGCAGTGAGGGCGCCGAGGCTAAAATTATAGAATACCCCGGCGAATGGGCTCGCCAGTTCCTAGGCGGAAGGGGACTTGCTGCAAGGATCCTCTGGGAGTACTTGGAGCCGCGCATCGACCCGCTGTCCCCCGGGAACCTACTCATACTCGCCATAGGCCCACTGACAGGATTGCCCGTGCCCAGCAGCGGCAAGATGGTAGTCGCAGCCAAGAGCCCACTCACCGGAGGCTATGGAGACGGTAACATAGGCACATTAGCATCTGTCGAGATGAAGAAGTCAAGGCTTGACGCAATAGTCTTCAGAGGGAGGGCTCCGAAGCCTAGTATCGCGGTGATAGAGAAGGGTAAGTTTAGGCTCGAGCCAGCTGACGACCTTTGGGGCCTTGACACATGGGAGACCGAAAAGAAGCTCAGGGAGAAGTATGGCAGGTACGCGGGCATAGTGGAGATCGGTCCTGCTGGAGAGAATCAGGTTAAGTACGCTACAATAATCAGCCAGGAGGGCAGGAGCGGCGGAAGGCCCGGCATCGGCGCGGTTATGGGCTCTAAGAACCTTAAAGCAGTCGTGATTCTCGGTGAAGAGATGCCTGAGCTGCACGACCCCAAGGAGCTTAGGAAGCTTGGCGGGAAAGCGTACTTGGATGTACGCAAGTCTAAGGGCTACGACTTCTGGATGCGTCAGGGAACCATGATGACTATTGACTGGGCCCAAGAGAATAGCGTCTTGCCGACATTCAACTTCAGAGAGGGAGTCTTCGACGGCTACAAAGAGATTGACGGTTACAAGATGGAAGAGCTAAAGGTGAACCAGAGGGGTTGCCCGAACTGTAACATGATATGCGGCAACGTCGTTAAGGATGCGGAGAGTGACCCAAGCGAGTTGGACTACGAGAACGTAGCTATGCTTGGAAGCAACATTGGCTTGGCTGACCTCTCCAAGGTGAGCGTGCTCAACAAGATAGCCGATAAGCTTGGAGTGGACACTATAAGCCTCGGGAGCGTGCTCGCTTTTGCAGCCGAGGCAAGCGAGAAGGGCCTGATAGATGAGAAAGTTGAATGGGGCGATTACGAGAAGTTCAAGGAGTTAATTTACGATATAGTATATAAAAGGACAAGCCTTGGCTCACTCCTGGCAGAGGGAGTAGCCCGCGCATCTGAAAATCTGGGAGGAGACGCCAAAGACTGGGCCATGCACGTCAAGGGTCTCGAGATAAGCGCGTATGACTGCCACGCAGCCCCAGCCATGGCTTTGGCATACGCCACTAGCCCTATAGGGGCACATCACAAAGACGCATGGGTAATCAGCTGGGAGGTGGCGACGGACAGGTTCGCCTACACCAAGGAGAAAGCCATGAAGGTTATAGAGCTCCAGAGAATTCGAGGAGGCCTCTTCGAGAGCTTCGCAACATGCAGGCTACCCTGGGTGGAGCTGGGCCTAAGCCTAGAGTATTACCCGCAGTTCCTCTACTACGCCACCGGAGTCAAGTACACGTGGGACGACCTCTACGAAGTAGCTGACAGGATATACACGCTAATCAGAGCGTTCTGGATCAGAGAGAAGGGAGGATGGAGCAGAGATATGGATACACCACCTGCAAGGTGGTTCAAGGAGCCGCTCAGAAAAGGCCCACTTGCAGGCGCCAAACTCGACTACGAGAAATACAATGTCCTACTCGACTATTACTACGAACTGAGGGGCTGGGATAACAGAGGAGTCCCGAGAAAGTCCACACTCAGAAAACTAGGGCTAGACTTTGTAATACCGGAACTAGAAAAGATAGTGAAACTAGAGGATTAGAAGGAGAGCCACGTCAATCCAAGTGATAGGAGTTACTCTATTACTCTATATCTATACCTTCTTTCTTTAATATCTTCATTATCTCCTTATACCTATTCCTAACAGTAACCTCCGTCACTCCAGCAACGTTTGCCACTTCCTTCTGCGTCTTCTTATACCCTTTCTTCTGAGCCGCCATGTACACTGCTGCTGCGGCCAGGCCGCTAGGATCCTTACCAGCTGTGAGGCCGTACTTCTTGGCTATCTCTATGATCCTCATGGCTCCGGCCTGGACGTCCTCAGGGAGGCCTAGTGCGGAGGCTATCCTCGAGACGTACAGCTCAGGCTTAATGACGGGTATCTTCAAGTTCAAGTCGCGCGCTAAAAGCCTGAAGCACCTACCGATCTCTCTCTTCGGATCTGCATCACGGACATCTACAACTTTAGCAACATCCTCCAGCGTGCATGGATGATTATGTATCCTGCACGCAGCAAAGATCGCTGCGGCGGCCATTACGCTGATGCTACGTCCTCTTGTAAGGCCGCGGGCTGCTGCCTCCCTGTATATCCTGGCTGCCTCGTCTTCTACATAATCCGGTAGTCCGAGGCTAGCGGCTATCTCCTTGATCTTGCTGAGTGCCTGGTTAATGTTCCTGTCTATACTAGTCACTCCAGCCCCAGCGAATCCCATTCCACCAGTGCGTATGAGCCTGGTAACCTTGTGAGGTAGCCTGGTACCATATCTACGTGTTAGGACGGAGTCGACACCGTAGTTCGGGTCAGAGATGCTGAGTGGGGCTCCTACCCTCGTCCTCCTCTGCTTTTCCTCAGGAGTATAGGCTCTCCACTCTGCATCCTCCGATATAACACTCTCCTCTATAACGTAGCCGTACTTCTTACAGATCTTAACTCCCCGATGAGGATCGTACACTATCTCCTCTGGAGGGCAGGGTGGGAGACCCTCCTGACCTTCCTCAAACATGCCCATTGAACCCCCCAATATATTAAGATATCGCCCCGTATATCGGGCGATATCCTCTTATTAGTCTGCTAACTACCATTTTTAAGCTTTACCCTCCTCAACCACCGCTCCCTCAACGCCGATCTCCACACTTCTAACCCATGGAGAATGAAGTCTTAGCTCCTCAACCACCCTATCGAGCTTGGAATCCTCCGCGAGTGCAATAATGCAACCCCCTCCCCCTGCCCCTGTCAGCTTAGCACCCAGCGCTCCCGCTAGTCGTGCCTTGTGGACTAGAACATCGATCTCTATAGTCGACGCTCCTAAGGCTGAAACCATGCCGTGAGCCAGGTTGAAGGCCCTCCCCAGGAGGTGTGCGTCCCTTCTACTCAGGGCATCCAATACTATATCTACTAACTTGTCGGAGGCCTCATAAAGTAGGTACGCTGCAGGCCAAAGGGCCTCGGCGTTCTCCAGAACAAGTGCAACAATCTCTCCCGTTATCCTGCCCTTTCCCGTGTGGGCTATAACTAGGCTTGTCCCCGGGGGCAGTTTAATGTCAACCCGTAGAGGCTCCTCCCCTCTCCTGTATATGACGCCTCCGCCGAAGGTTACGATAGTATTGTCTATCCCACTCGGTTTACCGTGGACCACTTTCTCTGCTTGGTAGGTGACCTTGGAAAGCTCTTCCGGCCCCAGGGGGTCTCCATGGAGAGCTGTTAAGGCGAGCGCCAGTGCCGCACTCGTAGCCGCGCTGGAGCCTAGACCTGCCGCTGGAGGTATTTCGCTTTCTATGAATGCTTCGAAAGGTTCTAGATCGAAGCCTCGTTTTCTCAACTCGCTTAAAATTACTGGCACCTGCTTAAACACTTCACTCCCCTTTAAGTAACCCTCCCTATTGAGCCTTGCCTCAGCGTTGAGGGGGAGGCTCAAGATCCTCGCGGGCCAAGAGTTCAGTGGTCTAACCTTAACTCTAACCCTTAACCCGATACTGGCAGCTATTGCTCTTGAACCCTTTACAACAAAGTGTTCACCTACTAGTATCACCTTCGCCGGTGCCGAGGCCGCGACCCAGCCACTCAACACGCCACACCGGGAGAACGATGGGCTCATCCTGGGTATATGACTTGCCTAGGTGGAGAGCGATCTCTGCCTTAGCCAGCTCATAGCCCAAATAGGCTGAATGTTCAGGATCCAGCCCTACCATCCTAGTCAAAGTCCTAGCTAAGCTAAGCGCGTGACGCCCCCTTAACTTAATCGGGCTACCTCCCTTCAAAGGCCTCCACTCGACTACTATGAAGCCCTCATCGTGGTCAACACCTATCACGAGATAGCCTCGAGGGTCGAGGCGTGGGGGAACCCATCCTACCTCCTGGGCACCAGCCGAAGGCATGCTGGGAGGCTTAACGGGATCTTTAATGATTAGAAGCTTGCTGAAGAGCCCTCTCTCACTGGCACCCCTCCTCCACGCTTCCCAGGCGAGCCTAAGAGCCTCTCGGGCCTCGGACGTACTCCATCTATTCTTCCACGAGTCCTCAACTACAAGGTAGACGCTAGCTCTCAGCTCTACAGCTATTAAGGCCAGGATCGCGTGGACCCCGTGCGTATCCGCTTCGACCTCGTTTGCAGCATTTGCTGCGGAAAATAGTAGTGGTGCCCCAAGACGGGAAGCCTCCATATACCTAGATATAGATTCGGACATTCCAAGCGGAGGTATATCAACCACCGGGTCAACTAAAACCTTCTCAATACCCATCTCTCTTAGGGTGCTCAAAGCCTTTTTGAGTGCGTCAACGCTTCGATCACCGACAACGTAGGCTACCTCATCGATTCCGCTCTGCGCGGCTTCAACCGCTACATGTGGAGAAGTGAAGATCATTTCAGCACCTGCGGCTACAGCTGCTTTAACGTGGTCTACTGTTGGAGCCTCCGAGGCAACCACCACATCCTCTTCCTCGAGGGCATTTATGACTGCAACCACTCTTTCAGCTAGCTCTCTGGCGTCCCAGGAGGTAGAAGCCCCAACCACGATTATCCGTGCTCCCTGGATGGCTAAACGCCTGGTCTCCATTGCAACATTACGGCTGGGAGTCTCTGGCGGTATCTCAGAAGCTAGCACTAAAGGTGGGCCCCTAGCTGGTATTGGTACTTTTCCAACGTTGAAAGCCGCCTTGTCTTGTTCAAGAGTGGGCTCCGAGCCGAGAACCTCTTCAGCCGGTTTTGCAGGGTCGAGACTGCCACCCTTCCTGATGTAATCTATAAGGAAAGGGATCCCCCCGCTCGATTTGGTACCCTTAAATACTGGTATGCCCACTATTTCGGAGAGAGTTCTGGCATCGCCCTTCACGCTTCCCGGTATGAGAGCCACGTCGCCCCAACGTATCTCTTCTATTAAATCGCTCCTTCTTTTTATGATCTTTGCTAGGACGTCAACAGCAGCTATTCCAATCACATTAAGAGGCAATTCTACTACTTTAACACCAGGAATCCCCGAAACCATCCTCTTTATATGTCCTGCAGCGGCTCTGCTGGTAATGATAACTATCTTCACGTTAACCTACCCCAAATACTTTTCCGCCTCCTCTATTATCCTTGCGTATGAACTTGTCCCAATCCTAGAAGCCCCTGCGACCACAGCTTCCAGTGCGTCGATAAGCGTTCTAATGCCCCCAGCCGCCTTAACACGTATCCCATGCTTGGAAGCATACCTGGTTAGTCTAGATACCGTGACCGGATCTCCTCCCTTGCTTATTACGCCCGTGCTCGTTTTAACCATGAACGCGCCAGCGGAGGTTACAACGTCTACGACCCACTCAATTTCATCGTCAGTAAGTATCGGAGCTTCGATAATGATTTTAACCTTAGACCCATAATCGCGTGCAGTTTTAACAGCTAATTTCACTTCACGCTCCACATACCCTTTGTCCCCGGACTTTATCCTCGAAACATCTAGAACATAATCAACCTCTTCAACTCCCGACCTGGCGAGCACCTCCACTTCTTTAACCTTAGCCTCCAGAGGCGCATAACCGTAAGGAAAGCCTGCAACACTACAAAGCCTTACACCTCTACCCTTCGCTACGTCTACAAGCTGCACTGCATGTGAGGGAGGCACTAGAGCGCAGAAAGCCCCTGTAGAAGCTACGAAGTCTATAAGCTCCATTGAAGCGTAGATGGGCTTCGACGGATCAAGGATAGTGGCGTCTATTAACTGAGAAATTTTCGGTCTTCCAGCTAGCTCCCATAGCTTCCTCGCTAGCTCCGCGTATTTCTCCATCCTACTCCCCGGGAGGATAGACCCAGGTAACTTCAGAAGTAATTAAAGGTGGATACCCTATCCATCCTTCGCTTAGCTAATCGGCGCCCGTTATCTCTGCAACATCTATCTCTTCGACTATACTCTTAACAATGTCCTTTATACTGACGATACCGACTAAAACTCCCCTCTCGTCAACAACCGGCAGATGCCTGAATCCATAGTAAGCCATTATTTCTAGCGCCTTAGCTGCGCTCCAATCATCCCTCGCTACAATAGGGTTCTTGGTCATGACGTCTGAAATCTTAACCTCAGCCGGGTCCATGCCCTTAGCTACCACTTTCACTAGCAAATCTCTTTCAGTAAAAATGCCGATGGGCTTACCGTCAAACTCAACAACCACTACTGCTCCAATACCCTTTTGAGCCATCTCCCTAACAGCCATGGCGACTGTGTCGTCTCCAGTAGCCGTGACAACATCCCGTCTCATGATTGTAAATAGTGGAGGACCCTCCTCGCAGAGGAGGCCAGGCATAGATTTTACACCACCAATATATACTTTGGATTTAAGGGTTGAAAAGGATTAACCATGCAGGCATTACTTTTACTATTGGCCAGCCAGTGGGAAACTTAACTTGATCGGTATCATTCAACGCGTCGTAACAAAGCTATGAAGCCTGTATGCCCTATCATTTGGGGCGCAGGTCTGACGGCACCCCGCTTTACCTCTATTTCTCTTAAGAGAAGCTCGTATGCACTGATGAATAACCACCCCTTTCCATCTACACGGAGAAGCTTCTCCAGCTGATTATAGGTCGGCACAAAAACTACCGCAACGCCCCCTAGCCTTACATTATCCCTCAGCGCTTCCAGAGCATCCCAAGGATCAGGCATATCAAGAAAAACAGCGTCTAAACCCTTATCCGGAACTCCTGCCTTCACATCCCCTACTCTAAGATCTACGCATTTATCCAATCCCAGTCTACGTAAATTATGGCTGGCTACTTCGACTGCATCGGGTCTAACGTCATACCCGATAACCTTCCCCTCACATCCAACCGCCGTTGCGAGTGCTGCCGTAAGGAAGCCGCTGCCCACTCCAGCCTCCAATACCTTCATTCCGGGCCCAATCCCGGATATCGCTACTATGAAACCTTGGTCTTTAGGGTAAATTACTTGCGTCAGCCTTTTGAGGCCATACGTCATTAAGTCGTAACGGTTAGGCGGGAGAACATATGCTACTCCACGCTGGAGAGCCAGCTTCGAGCCCCATCTCACCCCGATTAGGTCATTACCGCTAACTACACCGGCGAAGGTCGAATATACGGCAGCTTCTACTGCCTTGAAGAGATACCCTCTCCTCCTCTCGCCGGAAACAACGAACAATAGTACCTCACTTCCCGGCTTTACTCTGTCCTCGGACGCCATCGGGGATACCCCTAGTATCCAGGCGTCTCTCAACGATAGCATAGTAGTTAAAGGCTGAGCCCGCTTTCAATTAAAAGGCCGCGAGAGCCCTTCACGTCCAGGCCGCCGCGGAGCTAGGTCTCCGCGGTAACGCGGGTGGCCGTATTTGGCTCGTAGCAGGGCTGAAATAGAAAGAGACGCTAAGGAGATACTTAGGAACCTGGATAGGGTGGCCGGGGTAGCTGCGCTTAAGGCTTTGAAAAAAGTCGGCAGAGCACTAAAGTATGCGATCCCGGCTCGGCATAGAGTATTGATGGTTGTTAGTGGCGGTGACCCTGCAGTAGTAGGAGCTGTAACTGCCAGGGCTATGCTATATTATGAAAGAGTCTATAGGAAGGTCGCCGGGAAAAGACCATTGGAGCTTCTCTACATGTTCCACGATGAGTTTGACGACGCTAGGCTTAGGAAGGAGATAGTTAAGAGGACTATTAAGGAAAAAGCAAGTCTGCTGCATCAGACCACTGCCAGGTACGAGGATAGCGAGAAGTACCTAGGAACCACTTTCCAAGCTTTAGTACTAGACTTAACTAATGACCTGAAACCCAACGATGTAGGCAGGCTTATAGGCGTTGTTGAAGGCGGAGGATTCATAATACTTCAAGCTCCCCCATGGGATAAGTGGGATCTCACATTAACACTATTCAAGGAGAACCTCCTTGTGCCTGGCTTCGATGAGCCCAGACACATATTTATTACATGGTTTAAGCGTAAGCTCCTAGAGCATAAACTCAACATCTACGTCTACGACTCGGACCGTGGCGTGTTAATCAGTGGAGAACCCCTTAAAGCCGAGCCCAGGCCTAGGGAAGCAATTACTATCCCCAGTAAGAGACTATTCCCTGAAGAGGTCTACAAGCTGGCCCTCACCAATGACCAGGTCCGTGTGATAAAAGCGCTGGAGTGGTTCTACGACAAGCCCCCTAAGGGCAAGAAGAAGGTTCTAGTCATTACGGCTGATAGAGGGAGGGGGAAGAGCTGCGCAGTAGGTATAGGGCTTATAGGTCTAGCTAAGGCGTTAAGCAAGGTTAAACATAGAGTCAGGATTATCGTTACCGCTCCTAGCTTAAGCAACGTTCAGAGCCTTATGGAGCTAGCTCTTAAGGCTGCAGAAGAGGCTGGACTTTCCCCTCGGCCAATCAAGCGTGGAGGCTTGATAATCGAGATACAAGGTAAAGGCTTCAGTCTTGAATATTGGGAGCCAGCTAACGTCCCCAGACTACAGCAAGCTGATATAGTAGCTGTCGACGAAGCCAGCGGAATCCACGTGCCACTCCTACACAAGATATGGAAGTCTCATCGTAGAATAGTCTTTGCAGCAACCATACATGGATATGAAGGAGCTGGTAGAGGCTTCAACGTCAGGTTCTTGAAGGCTGTAAAGGAGGATCCTGACACTATCCTCAAACACTTGGACATGGACGAGCCCATAAGGTACGCTAAAGATGATCCCATAGAGAAGTGGCTCTTCGACGTTCTTCTTCTAGATGCCGAGCCTGCCGAGCTGGACAAGCAGGATCTCGAAGACATACGAGAGGGGAGGTTAGAGTACCTCAAACTAGATCCTCAATGGCTTTTCAGTCCCGAAGGTGAAGAAACTCTTAGACAACTCTTCGGCATATACGTGCTCGCTCACTACAGGAACGAGCCCGATGACTTAGGGATGCTCGCCGACGCTCCGCACCACAGCATACGCGCTGTTAGGACCGCTACCAATAAGAAGATAGTCGCTGCAGCCCAGGTGGCCGAAGAAGGCGGGCTCGACGAGGACATGATCGATAGACTCCTAAGGGGTGATAAAATCCCAGGCAACATCATCCCGGATAGGCTCTTGAAACATGCAAGAATCAAGGATTTTGGCCGCATGAAGGGATGGAGGATAGTCAGGATAGCTACACATCCGGAGGTTCAGGGTCGAGGTATAGGTAGTAAGCTCCTTGAATACCTCTATGAGGAGAGTATAGAGAGGGGTTATGACTGGCTTGGAAGCGGCTTCGGAATAAACGAGCAGCTACTGAGATTCTGGCTCAAGAATGGGTTCACTCCCCTACACCTTAGCCCTGATAGGAACCCCGTCAGCGGCGAGTACACCACTCTAGTTCTCAAGCCCATAACCGAGCGTGCAAAGAGGGCTGTCGAGATTGCTGCCCGAGAGTTTAAGAGGAAACTCCTCGACAGCCTCCACGATACCTACCGTGGGCTTGAGACTGAAATAGCTCTCATGTTACTCGACGCCCCTCCGCCGGGTATAGACCCGGACTACAGACCCAGATTGACCCCCATACAGCTGGATAGGCTCTGGGTCTACAACTGGGGCCCAATGACGTATGAGGCAGCCACTGACATTATCAGGGAACTCGCGAGAACTTACTGGCTCCAAGACCCCTCTAAACGGCCGAAGCTCACAAGGGAGGAGGTGTGGATACTCACAGCCAAGGCTCTCCAGGGCAAGTCATGGGATGAAGTAGCCTCAGAGCTAGGCTGGACTCCACATAAGACCATGGTTGCAATGAAGGAGGCTAGCAGGAAAATGTCTAAGCATTATTTCAACTTGACCGAAGAATCCCCTGTAGGGATAGAGTAATCATGTGTAATGCACATCTAGATCCTAGCGACATACCTGGATCAGATTAAAAGTTAAACCCCGCAAAAACTCTTCACCCAGAGTGGCCCTCGCCCCGCAGACGCCCGCGGGTACCGCGGGTTGTGTGAGGCGGGGTTCCGTCGTGGCGCGCCGGATCCTCCTCTAACCCTTATTATTACAGCAGCAACATGAATTATATTACATTGCAGTAGCCCGTTAGGATGTAGGTATTAGAATGGTTTGACTGGCTGCTCTGCTCCACACGCCTCGCAGACCAGTAGCCAAACACGACCCTTGCGCTCGAGCCTGGTGTCAATACTGTTACAAGTAGGGCACCTGACATACATTTTTAGGAACAATTGCATGAACTGATTTATGACCCTCCTAGACACTTTGACGTTTAGCACTAGCTGGCCGCTGCCGGCATCGTATTTTCCGGCCGCTGCAAGCTCTTTTTGGAGGTACCTTGCAACTAGCTGAGGATCCCTCTTAAGCTTCATGGCTATCTCTCTAAAATTCCTGATAACGGTCTGGCTGCCTATACGTAGGATTTGAGGCTCAGGCAATTCATACTCCGCAGTACCACTCTTTGGGGGGACCTTCTCGTATAACCGATTAAGTAGATATTCGTAGTTCCTCAGTAAATCCTTTAAATCCCCACTCATCATGCCTCACCTTAGCCTAGTAGGAATGGAGACCAGCGGGTTTATAGTCCTGACCCGCTGGCTGGGTGGCGTGGGGGTCAGATATGCCGGCGCCGATAGAGGTTGGAAGGATCTGTGTTAAGGTGTATGGCAGGGAGGCAGGGAGGAAGTGCGTGATAGTAGACATAATTGACGAAAACTTCGTGCTGATAACGGGGCCAAAAGTTTTAACGGGAGTGAGGAGAAGACGAGCTAATATCAATCATATAGAGCCTCTTGACGTCAAGATTGACATAAGAAAAGGTGCTAGCGACGAAGAAGTGCTTGAGGCAATAACAAACTCCGGACTGACTGAATTCATGAGGGAGCGAGTTAAGCCTCAACTCAAGCCTATCTAGCCTTTGACCTCTATATCATCAGCCTTTACTACTTTATCGCCTATAATGTAATATTTACCTGTTTCCCGGTATTCCTTCTTCCATATAGGCGCCTCATGCTTAACCTTCTCAACAGCTTCGTGCAATGCGGGATACACGTCCTTACGGTGACCTCCTGCTACCGCAACTATTAACGTCAGATCGCCTGGTTTGAGCCTGCCAACGAAATGGCCTATGAAGACCCCTTTGACACCATGCTTTTTGGCTATGTATTCGGCTATTTCCTTCAACTTCCAGGTAGCGGTTCTCTCGTCATGCTCGTATTCTAGTACTTCTACTTTTTCACCCATATTTATCCCACGTACCACCCCAACGAACAAAGCGACTGCGCCGATGTCGCTTGAGATTGATGCCAAGTCTCTTACAACAGAGTTAAGATCCAGTTGCTCGCCTTCCTTGAGAATCACGCCTACACACTTCCCGCATGAACCTCCAGCAGATGGTGGAAATACAGTGACTTCACCCTGAGGGGTATCATCCAGCGATGCTGGCCTGCCATTTATCAATACAAGAACGTTCCATTCAATTGCATCAAGGGCCCTTGCAAGTTTCTCGTTCTCTTTCGCTAGCCTTTCGAGGACGCATCTAACGCTGCATCCCTCTTCCACTTCGAGAACTAAGGCTTTACTTCCCACCGCATCCTTTAGGAGGCTGAAGAACCTAAATATGACTCTTGGCATTATATCACCTTCCGCGCGCTCTCCTTCCTTTTTCTAAGGGCTTCGCTTAGCTCTTCTAAAATTTCCCTCAAAGCACCTTTAGTGCAAGACTCATCTACCCTCTCGATGAGGAGCTTGAAGAATTTGGCTGCACATGCTTTACTGTGAAAATAGAGAGTAATACCCGATTTGTGCATTATAATTCCTTGACCGTGAGGGAACTTTCTGCCGCAGACCACGCATTCATACATTCTACGGGGCACCGCGTTCATCACCATAATATCCAGCGACACTTTACCCTTTTTAAGGCCCAACAACTACGGACAGGGAGGTTCAAGGAGAATAGAAGGAGGCGTAGCCCTAGAATCTTTAGGACCCCCCAGGAGGAGTGATGACTAATGAAGTATAGCAGTAGAGAAGTACTACATGATAAGATAGAGGCCCTAGTAAAAGAAAGGGGCTGGGCAGGCCTTACTAGCCTGCAGAGGAATGCAGCTGCCGCAATTACTAGCGGCTATAATGTCTTGATAGTAGCTCCGACGGGTGCTGGGAAAACGGAAGCCGCGCTACTCCCCATACTCTCAATGATGCTTGAAAGTAAACCTGAACCTGTCACTGTACTCTACATAACCCCAATGAAAGCCCTAATCAACGACCTGTACGCCAGGATCAAATGGTGGGCCGATAAGCTAGGTTTCCGCGTTTCAAGGAAACACGGCGATACGCCAACCAAGGAGAGGGCTGCAAGACTTCGTAAAGTGCCTCATATACTCATAACAACACCCGAAAGCCTAGAGGTTGACATGGACTGGTCATCCGCGTTTAGGAGGCACCTCGCCAACGTTAAATACGTTATAATAGACGAGGTACACGAACTAATAGGAAGCAAACGTGGCGCCCAACTACTTGTCCTACTGGAGAGGCTGAAGAGGTTCTCAGGCACCGACTTCCAGAGGATAGGTCTCAGTGCTACCATACCGAGACCCGAGGCTGTACTCGAGACCATTTCTGGCTCCAGTAAAAGACCTCGCAGAGTAGTTGGCGATGGCGGAGTTAAATCAATGGAGCTAACAGTCAAATACGTAAAGGAGAACGTCAAGGACATCTGGGTTGAGTCCGCAAAGAGAATACTGGAAGAAATAGAGCCCCAATCACTTGTCTTCACTAACAGCAGATACGCGGCTGAAAAGCTAAAAGAGGCACTAGAAGAACTTGGAGTCCAAGATGTGTATGTACACCACTCAAGCGTCTCGGCTGAAGTAAGAGAAGAAGCGGAGCGCAACTTGAAGCGGGGCTCGATAAAGGCAATAGTATGCACTAAAACTCTCGAAGTAGGAATAGATGTCGGTAAAATCAAGAAGGTAATCCAGTATAGAGCGCCTGGAAGTGTTGCAAGCCTCATCCAGAGGACAGGTCGCAGCGGCCACTCTCTAACTGAGAAGCCGAGAGGCAGCATTGTCACCATAGGCTGGCTTGACTTCGCTGAAGCTATGGCTGAAGCCTACTTGGCTCTCAAAGGAGCCATAGAGGATAAACTTAAGGGGCGCTTAATCCCCCTAGACGTCGCTGCTAAGGAGATAGTAGGAATGGCTCTTCAGGGCGGTATAACGCCAGAGGAAGCAATCGACATAATTCTCTCGTCAGCCCCTGAGACAGGATTATCACGGATCGAGCTAGAAGAACTGATCACATACCTGCAAAAGACCGGCATGATAAAGATTGAGAACGGCATCCTAAAAGCGGGCCCGACATTCTACAAGATCTGGAGATTCCAAGGTGCAGACGTTAAGCTATGGTGGACTCGATCCTTTACAGAGTTCTTCTCGACGATAAGTTCGAGAGACGTTTTCACCGTGTGGAATGGCGATAAACACATAGGTAACGTTGACTCAGTATTCGTCTACAAATACTTAAGAATCGGGGACACCATGCGACTAGCCGGCAAGACGTGGAGGATCAAGACAATAGACCCGTACCAGTCTCGCATACTTGTAGAACCAGCTAATGAAGCTGCAGAAACCCCCTTATGGAAGGGCGAGGGGCCTCGTAGGAGTCCTGTTGTAGCCGAGTACTTTGGAAGAATTCTAGAAAACCCCGACATCCCCGAGGTTAAGAGCGACCCTGAAGGGATTTCCGATATCAAAAGGGTTAGGAGCGAGTATACGAAGAGAGGTATACCAATACCAGGTAGGAGAAGAGTAATCTATGAGAGATACCTACATGAACACATATTCACCGTTCTATTGGGTAGTGGCGCTAACGAAGCCATAGCACTAGTACTGGCCCATCTTGCTTCAAAGCATGTAGGCCTGAACGTATACTACCGAGCTAACTTCTTCGGGTTCTCGATACATGCCCCTAACATTGACGTGCTCAGCATGCTGAAATCCCTTGATCCTGACGAATTCCTTGACATACTGGACGTTGCCGTAGAGAGGAGTCCATACATGACGCAGGTAATAAGAAGTCTGCAATTAGACTTCGGCAAAATAGACAAGCCAGACGAAGATGAAGACGAGATACTATTGAGGGAAGCTAAGAGGCAAGTAATCGAGAATTACCTAGATGTCGAAGAAGCAATTTCATTCCTCGAAGACCTTAGATCTGGTGATGTTGAGATACACATCGCTGGCGCAGGCGGGCTGACGCCACTCTCGAAGGAGATACTCTCCACCCCTGCAATTAAACCATGGGTCCACGATCTAGCAGAAAGAATAGCAAAGCTACTCCACGACAATGCATTAACAGTATTCGAAATAGCTGACCTCCTCGAGCTTTCACCTAAAACCGTCGAGGCAAAACTTAAGGAGATGAGGAAACCTTCGTATGGCAATATGAGGGTTATAGCCTTCATCGACATCGACGAGGACGATGTAAGGTGGACTCTGCTATCAAGCCTTGAAAGCATCGCTAACAGCGAGGAGTTCCAATCAAGCTTTGATCCGCCGAACCTTGATGAGCCGTTAAGGATAACCTATACGGTAGAAGGCCTTGAGAGAGCAGCAAGAGAAGTTGTCGTGACACCCAGGATACTCTCTGAAATGCGAGATAAACTGGTCATATTCCCCGAAGAAATGCATAAAGTAGTAATCAGGAGCGCTTACAGCAGCGGAGGCAGAAACGAACCACACGTAGTCTACTATAATGTGCCAAGATCGGCACTACCGCTACTCGTCAGGAACGCTGCAGCGTACCTTTCAGGTAAAGATTATTGGTGACACTCACTATTTCATCTTGTGGGGGCGTATTCCTTGAAACAGGACACCTCTGCCTCCAGTATCCTGGAAGAGGAGGCTCTCACGTTAGCTAGACTTCGAAGCAGCCTGGCATCGTATAGTGGAGAGTACATTGAGGCAGCCAGGGAAGCGGAAAAGCTTCTCCTCATAATAGAGAACTTCTTAGTATACGCGTCGTCAACCGAGCATAGGGCCGCTTTAAGGTCAGCAACTCTTATAATAAGCAAACTGCGTGCCCTCCACGAACTTAAGGATGACCCACCACGTCTACTGACTGAAGCATATAAAGTGGCCAGGATTGCAGCCTTAGCCCAGGCATATGCAGAGGCATCCCTTAAAGTTTACCTCTTCGTCTTGAGCGTTTCCGTCATATTAGCTAGCATAGTCTTCGCCTCTGCATTCCTCTATACACCACTAAGCATTTGGGCTGTAGCCATTCTCTCAACAGCCCTGGGCCTACTCATAGGTGCTACCCTACTCGCCAGTAAGTCATATTCCATTCTGTTGGCTGTGACATCACTGGTAGCATACCTCTTTGTGTTAGGCGCCAACATACCAACAATAGCGGAGGCCCTCATCATAGTTACCGGCTTCGCCGCCTCAGAACTCTTAGGATATAAGGGTCTCACCAAGATAGAGAAGGTGACGGGCTTTGAGGCCAGCTGATGCCGCTACGCTTCTTCAAGGTATATTCGCTGGCCTCTCAATACCCCTCGGGATAGCCGGACACTATGACACCGCCATAAGATTACTCTTCGTTTCTTACGCTCTCGACGTCTTAGACGGATGGCTAGCCCGGAAGTACGGCTCTAGCCCTGATGGCTTCTATCTCGATAGGGCTTTCGACAGGCTCTCCCAGGTGATAGCGCCAGTAACCCTTCTACTTCTATGGCTTAACTCTCTAAGCATGCTCTCCGGCTATAATTTAGTGACGCTTTCCGTATACTTCTCTGGTATAGTGACCGTTTCACTCTGGAGGCTTGTTAAGAGAGGCGTCAAGAGCCTAGCCTACTTTTCGGGCCTTCCTATGTTTGCTCACGCCATCATTGCACTTTCATCAATCATATCTAGCGAGCCGCCAGAGCCTCTGCTACTTCTAGCTCTGCTTGCAGCTTCAGCCGTCCCGATACCATATTTTCGGAGAGGACTACGCCAGCAGACCCCGAGCCCCGCGCCCTGGCTGCGGCTTGCTATCCTCATAGCATTAGCACTGATCCCCTATAACCATGAACTCATACAACATATAGCTAGGCTTCTATTCTGGACCATAGTAGCCTACGCTATTATCGGGCCCATCCCGGCTCTCGTGGGACTCGCCCCTTCGCCTTGGATGGAGGGCGGCACTCACGATGGTCAACATTCCACTCATTGAGGATCCCCGCCTGGCGGTATTCGTGGCCAGCCTGTTGCCTAGCATAGAGGCCAGATACGCGTTAATATTAGGCCTAGCGTTGGGTCTCGGCTTAATTGATGCATTGATTTACTCAGCCCTCGGAGTACTAGTGCTATCCCTCGCACTAGCAGCTACCATCGAGTGGCTAGATAAACTGCTGACTAGATGGGCCTCGAGAGATGGGCTGCGAGGCTTTACCGGAAGACTCTACATTAGACTTAGGGGATCGGCTGCGAAAAAGGCTGGTCCATACATCGAGAAATGGGGGGCTATAGGCTTGACTCTCTTCATCGCAATCCCCCTACCCGTTACAGGAATGTATACAGGATCTCTCGCAGCTTTAATTCTCGGAGTTAGAGGGCCAAAGCTGATCCTAGCCCTGATGCTGGGCGGCTTGACAAGCCTCCTGATTGTAGTCGCAGGCTCAGCAGTAGCTCAGAGAGCATTCCCGGGGTAACACCTAGGAGTACCTCCCCAAATCCTAACCCTATGGTATAACCATTCGGAGCGCCGGGGGAGGAGGCCCCTTAGCACTTAGCTTTAGCCAGCGGCTCAGGGAGGTGTTGATGCAATGATCATTCCTAAGTACAGAAGGGCATGCCCAAACTGCGGTGGGGAGGCAAGCGCTGAAAGGCTAAGCAAGGGTCTACCCTGCGCGGCTTGCCTCCCTGAGCCGCCTAAGTCAATTGATGTAACTGGAGTAGCCGCTGCTTTAGCAAGGAAGGGATCCCTGGCCGGTTACACTTGGCTCTACGCGCTAGAAACCGAGTATAGGGACTTCTCCAAATACTTTAACGAAAAGACCGGGTCTACACTGTGGAGTGCTCAGAGGAGCTGGGCTAGGAGGCTCCTGGGACTTGAGAGTATGGCCATCATAGCTCCAACTGGAGTAGGTAAGACAACCCTACTCACGGTATACGCTTCCTATAGGGCTGCAAAGAATAACTGGAGAGTACTCTACCTAGCGCCGACTGAGAACTTGGTTAAACAAATAGCATCTAAAATAGAGGCGCTTGAGCAAGGGATATGCGTATGGTATGCCAGCAGTGCGGGTAAAAAGATCAAAGAGGAAATGCTCGGTCGCCTAGAAAACGGGGACTTCTCGATTGTAGTAGTGACTACTGGTTTCTTACAGAAGAGGTTTGACTTACTTCTGAAGCATGCACCTTTCAACTTGATAATAGTTGACGACGTTGACAGCCTCCTTAGGAGTAGCAGGAATGTAGAGAGAGTACTGCAACTCCTAGGCTACAGCGATGAAACCATTAACAAGGCGCTGGACCTCGTGAAAGCTAGGCTTGCCCTATACACAGCGCTAGCCCAAGGTAGAGAAGATAAGGTGGAAGAGATTAGAAAGCAGGTAGCCCTCCTTGAATCGGATCTCCGTCGGCTAGCAGGTGAGCCTCTAGGGCAGTTGGTCATTGCGAGCGCTACTGGAAGACCTAGGGGGTACAAACACTTAGTATTCAAGGAGCTCTTAGGCTTTGAGGTAGGTGGCGGCTCGGATTACCTTAGAAACGTGGAAGACGTTTATTATATAACAGAAGATCTGACTAGCGGCGTGATCGATATAATAAAGAGGTTGGGGCCGGGTGGCATAGTATTCGTATCACAAGCGTATGGAAAAACGTATGCCAAGCTGCTTGTTGACAAACTGAACGCCTCAGGCATCCCGGCTAGTTTGGCTCTTGCAGGCAGTCGTAGGGCAGTCGAGCAACTCGAGAAAGGATTAGTATGGGTTATTGTAGGGGTAGCCTCCAGGTATGGGGTAGTAGTTAGAGGTATCGATTTACCTGAGCAAGTTAGGTACACAGTGTTCTATGGGACTCCTGGAAGACTAATGACACTATCCGATGCCCTCAAAAGCCCCGCTAGGCTACTTAGAGTCTTGCTCTATCTATCAGATCAAGGCTTTGAATGGGCCCGTGAGGCAGCATCCACAATCAGAAAGCTCCTCGACAGGATCCCTGACCCATCAATAATAGCTGCCGCTATTCAAGGCAAGATCAAAGCTGAAGGACTTCTCGCCCGCTTAGTGAATGAGATTGAAAGTGCAAGCAGCGAAGCCGAAACCGTTCTCCGTTCGATGCTCGAAGAAAAAGATACAATAGTAGTAGGCAGCATAGTTATCGAGAAGACCAAGAGGGGCGATATTTTAGTTTTTACACCTGACGCTCCAACGTATCTGCAAGCTAGTGGAAGAGCTAGCAGACTGTACAGAGGCGTCATGACCTTCGGACTAAGTATAATCGTGGACTCCAAGATAGACCATATAGTAGCATTGGAGAACAGGCTTTCATGGATGTCGAAAGCTAAATTCAAGCCATTCAGTAGAGTCAACCTTAACCATGCATTAAAGAAGATTAGAGAGACGAGGAAAGGCATAGGAAGGAAAGTATCTGTAAAAAGCGTCCTCCTCGTAGTAGAGAGCCCGACAAAGGCTAGGACCATAGCTTGGTTCTGGGGTAGGCCGTCAAAGAGAAGGATAGGTAAACTCGTGGTGTACGAGACTAGCACCTTAGATCCTCGGAACGGCACAGTGTACCTGCTTCAAATCTCCGCCACCAGAGGGCACATCTATGACCTCGCCGTGGATGACCATGAAAGCCTATATGGCGTTCACATCAATGGTACTATAGTGGAACCCATTTACACAACCATCAAACGCTGCCGCTCCTGCGGCCACCAGTTCACTCAAGAGACCACAGCATGCCCGCGATGCGGATCCGCTATGATAACTGACTCTCAATCGGTAATCGATGCTCTAAGAAAACTTGCAGTAGAAGTTGACGAGATCATAGTAGCCACCGACCCAGACAGAGAGGGCGAGAAGATAGCATGGGACGTTTTCTTAGCACTTAAACCGTATAATCCGAGAATATCTAGGGGCTGGTTCCACGAAGTAACCCCTGAAGCCATATTAAATGCTCTAAGAAACCCTTCACCATTCAAGAAGAAACTTGTAGAGTCTCAAATAGTCAGGAGGATAGTTGATAGATGGATAGGTTTCGCGCTAAGTGAGCACCTATGGAGCAAGTTTAGCAAACCCTGGCTTGGAGCTGGCAGAGTTCAAACTCCTGTGCTCGGCTGGGTTATTGAAAGATACTATGAATGGAAAAGGACAAGAGGCTATAAAATAATAGCCAACATTGACGGATTCCGTGTAAGCTTCTTCACAGATGACCGGGATAAAGCGCGTGAGGCAAAGAATGCTAAGGCAGTTAAAGTTGTCAGTGTAGAGAGGTGGGTCGAGGAAGTAAGCCCGGCACCGCCCTTTACCACAGACTCGCTAATATACGAGGCTGGAAGGCTATATGGCTATCCCGCATGGCTTGTAATGAAGTTGGCGCAGGACCTCTTCGAATCCGGACTTATAACATACCATAGGACCGACTCAACGCGCGTGAGCCCTGCAGGCATGGCTATAGCTAGGAGTTATCTGGAAGCCCATGGTCTTGGAGAGCTTTATCGAGGTAGGTCTTGGGGAGAGGGTGGCGCCCACGAAGCGATAAGGCCGACTAGGCCGTTAGACGCTAGTGAAGTCGAGAGGGCAGTGCTTGAGGGCTCACTAAGAATGCCGATTAAATTAACGAGAGCTCACTTGAAGCTATACGACTTAATATTTAGGAGGTTCATTGCTAGCCAGATGATTCCCTCTAAACTCGAGAAGGCTAGGCTAACGCTAAGGATGGCTGGAGTGGAGGAAGAGATAGTCATAGTTACTGGAATAGTGAAAGAAGGATTTACTGCTGTCTATAAGCCTAAGATAGCTCCATGGGCTTCATACGTGAATCCTGGCGACGAGATCCCCATAAATGAAGTCAAAGTTGTGCGAGCTAGCCGGGTAAGACTACTAAAGAGCGGGGATTTAGTTAAGTTAATGAAGGAAAGAGGCCTTGGGAGGCCCAGTACTTACGCTAAAGTTATAGAAGCAAACAGAAGGCATGGTTACATCATTGAGAGCAAGAAGATAGGTTACTTAATTCCAACCAAACTCGGAATGGAGGTATACAACTATCTAACTGCAAACTTTGCAGAGCTAGTCTCAGAAAGTACAAGCCGAAGACTGGAAGAGGTACTCGATGCTATAGAAGAAGGTAATATGTCAGCCATAGACGTCCTCAACGAGACATGGAGGTTAATATCAACGTCCATAACAGCTGCAGAGGCAGCTACTCTCGGAGTCGGAGCCTAACATAAACTATGAGCCGCCTCCTCCCCCGACGCCTCCTCTCTATACCCATTCCGCCACCTACCTGCACTACTCTACCATCGCTCTCTCTTATGACCTCATTAACAATGTCGGCTAGCATACAAGCATTTTCCCTCGTTGATTGAAGCTCCACTTCCTCTACACCTGA
>JALURD010000111.1 GCA_027057815.1 Acidilobaceae archaeon
GGAAGAAGGGTGGCGTCCCGTGTGGCACCTCGACTTCAAGGCCAGCGGCCTTCAAGGCAGCTGCGACCTGCGGGAGGACCTTAACGTGCTGTATCGAGCCGACCACAGCAACCCTCCCGACTCCCCGCCTAGAAAGCAACTGTGCCGCCTCCTCTGCCAGCTCGCTCGGTATACTAGACATGTGGAAGGCTGGATCGAACACCACCAAGTCGGGCACGCTTCTGCCGTCGGCTAGCTCCGGCGGGTAAGGCGTGTGGCCTAGGTGAACTACAAGGTCGGGCTTGAGAAGCAACACTTTATCCAAGTGTAGGTCACAAGCTCCGAACACACTGTCGCTATGTATAAGCACCTCGGCCCCCGTGACCTTCTTAATGCACTCGGCAATCCTACCCGACAATGGCTTCAAGCCGTCAGGGACTTGCAGGAGTATCCTCTTGGCCCTCCTCTTCCTGGCTTCCTCGGCTATTCTGTCAACGTTAATTTCGTAGCCTCCAACCTTGCATTCCAAGTATTTGCACCTCTCCAGCTAGATAAGTGGGAAGGAGGGAGGGGATATTCAGAATGCTATATGGCCGAGGATTACTGGTTACTTGAGTTCCTTAATCACTATCCTCGTGGGGAGTGGGAGCTTCCTTGCTCCCCTCCTCAGCGCTTCCTTGACGTGTTCGGCATCCTTCTTCCTAGCCCAGACCTCGAGTACCACGTGACCCGGGTAGACCCTGGCAGCGGTTCCTATGGGTTTACCGAATGCCTGCCTCATACCGTCCTGGAGACGGTCTGCGCCGGCGAAAGCCATCATCTTATTCTCCCTCAGCACGTGGTGCGGGTAGACCTTCACTCTGAAGTAGAAGTTCATGTCGCCAACCGTGCTTGAGAGGTACTTGTTAACAGCTATTCTGGCAGCCTCGAGTGCGTTGTGCCTGATCTGGCCGGCCTCGATCACGACTAGCTCTCCCTTGATCTCGGCGTTCTCCATCATGTCGTGGTTACCCATCTCGAACTTAGTTATCTTCGGCGGCGGGACTCCGTGAATATACTCCTTCCTAGTGTAGGGTGGCCCGCTGAAGTGAGTATAGCACCTAGCCGGCCTCAGGGGCATGCCTGGCGCACCCTGCTAAACCCGTCTGCGGGAGGGTATTAAAGCAGGCTGGTTATTCGATGCGCTCAAGGACTATTATAGAGGCCCATAGGTCTCCATGCCTCACCTTCCTGACGTGAGCCAGCTTTAACCCGGCTTTCCGGGCCAACTCTATCATGTAGTCCGACTCGGTCGTTATTATCGCGGCCCTGCCCCCCGGGGATAGGGCCAGCCTCAGGCTTGGAATGAAAGCCCTGTAGAGGCGCCTCACGGCCTCGGGGTCTCCGAGCCTGATGCCGTACGGCGGGTTAGTGACTATCACGTCAGCTGAGGCTTCCCCTATTACCTCGTGAAGCCTTCTAGCGTCGCCGACTATGAAGCGTATCCTTCCCTCCACCCTTGCAGCGGCGGCGTTCATCCTGGCTCCAAGGATGTGGCGTGGGTTCTTATCCATACACGTTATAGCTGAGTCCTCGAAGAGGTAAGCGGCTTCAAGGGCGACCGTGCCACCACCGCACATGGGGTCCACGATGTGGTCTCCGTCTTTAGCGCGCGCCAGACGTAGCATGACGTAGGCTAGGGTCGGCTTTAGCGCAGCTGGGTGATCGTAGACTCTGTACCTTCTCCTATGCCTGCTCCTCTCGCCCGTCAATAGGATCCCAGCGTAGAATCTGTCCTCCACGACGCTAGCGTGTATTATTATCGAGGGGCTGTTGAGTCTTACCTCGGGCCTGAATCCCCTGCGCTCCTCGCAGGCCCTAACCACGGCGTCTCCGGCGAGTCTAGCTATGTCCATGGACGTGTATTCGTGGCCCTCTCCCACCCTCTCGGCTCTAACTGCGAACGTGGAGCCAGCTGGTATGAAGTCGGGCAAAGCGCTCTTCATTATGGACTTGACGGCTTCCTTTAAGTCATTCATCCTTGGGCCTACGCTGGCCTCCGCGAGTAGTAGGATGGCCGAGTGTATGCTTCTCATTGAAAGGAGCCGGTCGGTTAGGAGCGTGAGGGGGCCAGGGGCGTCTACCACCACCCTGCCCCTGGCCCTTCTAATTTCCACTACCTTCACTGCCCCGAGCTCCTCCATAGCCTCCTCGGCTATGACGTCCTCGGTGCCCGGGTTACCGGTAAGCAGGAGCCTATACTTCTCCACACCTCTCCACCTTCCTCGCAACCCTCGATAGCAGGAAGACCAGCCTGTCAACCTCCGCCTCGGTGGCCACGGCTCTGTAGAGTATCCTTCTCAGCGACTCCACCGCCTCCCACGCTCTCACGGGATCCCCGGCCACTGAGGCGAGTTTAGATGCGTACTGTAAGGCTAGGTCCACCCTACTTCTCCCAGCAAGCCTGCGTGGCGGCGGCTCCGGAGCCCTTCTCGCCCTGAAAAGTTCATACAACACTATAGCCACGGCATTGGAGAGGTTGAGGGCCGGGTACTTCTCACTCGTGGGTATGTTCACTAACACGTCACACTCCGCCAGCTCCTCGCGCGTCAGGCCAACACTCTCCCTCCCAAAAACCACGGCCACAGTGCCGCCCGACGCTAGGGCCAGGCTCGCCAGTTCACGCGGATCGACAGGGACCCTGATGATGTCGTCCTCCCTAGCGATGGCGCTGGTGCACGCGGAGAGCGTGGAGCCCTCCAGGGCCTCCCTAAGGGTCGAGGCTACTGGAATCCCCTCCAGCCTCTTCTTGGCCCTGGCCGCGAACCTGAGGGATCCCACAACGCTGGCCTCGGGCTTAACGAGTACCATCTCCTCTACGTCGAAGTTCTCGGCTAGCCTCGCTATGTAGCCCAGGTTGACCTCTCCCTCGACCCCGACCAGGACGAGTCTAACCCTGAACACGCCGAGCCACCAAGGCGTACAGCTCCTCGAAGAAGAGCTTCCTGGAGAGGATAAAGGCTACTCTGAACCCCCTTGACTCTATGCATCCCTTGACATCGCCGGGGGTAAGGCTGGAGTAGACTATAACAGCGTAGCCCCGGGCTCTGGCGGCTTCCCTGCACAAGTGCAGGGCTCGCTCGCCCCTTTCCCCGGCGGCCCAAGCCATGCTAAGGTACCTGTTACACCCGTCGTCCTCCAAGTCAACGGGTAGGTATGGGAGGTTGGCGATGGCCAAGTCGAATGCTCCAATGCATCCTGCACCGTCGCATTCAGCCACCGCTACCCTACCCTCTAAGCCCTCGGCCTTGACCCTCCTTAGGGCGGCGAGGACTGCGTGGGGGTTGACGTCTGTGGCCACCACGAACGCTCGGGGGAAGAGGCGAGCGGCCTCCACCGCTAGGAGCCCGCTTCCTGTCCCTATGTCGACGACGATCCCGGGCTGGATCCCCCAGGCTGCCAGCTTGGAGAGTGCCTCCAAGGCTAGGAACGTGTCGTCCGATGGCTGGTAGACGCAGGGATCCCCTAGAGACTCGCCTTCACCACCGCCTCTAGGTCTTCGTGTGTGAGATCCCTCACCCTCTTCCCCTTCAATAGGGCCTCCAGGGATCCCTTCGGCTTCTCGCCCGTACACCTCTCTACCGCCCTCAAGGCGAATCGGTTTCTCCAAGAGAAGAGGCACCTGGCAAGTTCTTCAATCTTGGGGTCCACCAGGGGATCCCACATCCTCCTCCTGACTAGGATCACGAGTGCCGAGTCAACGTCGGGCGGAGGGTAGAATGAACCCCTCCCATAGACGCCGGCTATCCTGGCTTCGAAGAACCTCGACGCGAGTATACTTAATCTACCGTAGTCGCTCGTGCCGGGCCTGGCGAGTAGCCTGTAGGCGACCTCCTTCTGGAGCATGAGGACCAGTACCTCCACGTTATTGTTCCTGGCGGAGTTAGCCACGATGGCTGTGGATATATTGTAAGGCGTGTTCGAGTAGACGACCGGCTCGACGGCCCTCTTAGCCAGGCTCACGCCGTCCTCTATGGTGACCTGCACGTTGCCCGGAAGAAACCCTGCAGCGACGCTGGCGAGCCTCGGGTCCAGGTCGCACGCGTGGATCCTAGCCGCGAGGTCCGCTACGTAGTACGTGAGAGTCCCCAGGCCCACGCCAATCTCGACCATATCAGCCCCCGCCCAGCCGGTGAGAGCGCGCCTGAAGGCGGACACCACGGCGGGGTCTACGAGAAAGTGTTGGCCGAGCTTCTTCACGGGGCGGGGGATCCCCGCCCTTCTGAGGGTTGCGCGGGTCCAGGAGAGGAGGCCGCGCTTCGTGGGCGGCTCAGGGGGCGGCTCCACCGGGATCCCTACCTCTGCACCCTCACCCGTCTTAGGTACTCGCGGATCCTCCGGGAGTAGTTGAGGAACCTGTCCCTAGCCTTCCAGCCGGGGTCGACGAAGAGGAAGTACTTGGCCTCCCCCTGTATCTCCCTCAATATCTGCTCGGCAAGCGCCTCCACCGGGTCTATCTTAAGTATCTTCTTAACCTCCTCATAACTAGTAAAGCGTCTGGCCTGCCTTTCTAGGAGAAGCTTCTGGAGGGTCCTCTTACCGACGCCCTTTAGCAACTCTAACGCGTGGAGCCTCACGTTTATGGGTTCGGCCACGTTGAAGAAGTTCACAAAGAAGCTCTCCTTCTCCGTGAGCACCCTCTTAATGGCCTCGGGGAGGTTGTCGCGTGCCGTTGGTGTGAGATTCTCATACCTAATCGGCGTCGGCGGCGACATGATCACTTTATCTGGTAGTCCCCTCTCTCTGAGTACAGTGAGGAAGAGGTCGTAATCGTCTATGAGATCGATAGTATCCGGCTCCTCGAAAGCCAGCCGGACCAGTTCTAAGTCGCCGCCCGGTACTTCATCTGCCACGAAGCACTGAAGCCTTTTGGGGGCCGCGCCGGGTATGCAGGCCAGCCTCACTCTCACATACCCGCCCGTAGGCCCCCGGGGCACCCTTACAGGCACCTCTAGTGCTATCGTTACTCTAGAGAAGAAGTCTAGGTCCGGATCGAGGGCTATCCCGTCTATCAGCGAGAAGGAGAGCGTGCCCAGAACCTGGGCGACAGGGACCGTTTTGTGGTGGGGGTGCGGGTCGTCATAGTAGCCTGCGTCTAAGAAGTCGAGGACTATCCCCTCTAGATCGGGGTACTCGGGCTTAAGCTGTAGTCTCCTTGACTCCTCCCTCCTCGGGGGCCTCCTGCCGCCCCTGCCTCTACTCGCCTCCATTAAGCGGGCACCTCTGGACTGGTGGACGGCGCGGCCTAGCAGGCCTCAACCCAATCCCTAGGATAAGCGTGTGCTCCCTATTTATTTTGAATCAGGCATTAGAGGTTGACTTACAGAAATCCCGGATGGCCTCAAGGATTGAGTCTAACTTCTCCTCCTCATAGGTCACCTCGCCGCCCATCTGGAGTATGCTCCTCACTTCACCCCTAGTCTTCGGGCAAATGCTGACTATGTTCGTAGCCGTTTCCTCGCTCAACCCTAGCTCCTTGAGCTTCTCAAGAGCCTGAAGAGCTAGGTCCTCGTCACCCTCGCCGAAGAGGCGAAGGTAGTTCCACGTCCTAAGCGTGATCTCGGGCACGTCCCCCTCCTGGACGCGTTTGGCCAGGAGGGCCCTGGCGACAGCGTATGGGACGTACTTCGTCGACACAAGCCTCCGCTCCAAAACCCGGGCACCCCCACCAGGCCTACATTGACATGGTTGATAATATGGCTATCGTCCTCCTGGGGCTAGGAGCTGCTTGACTTGCCTCCCTGGACGGCTTCCGGGGGTAGGGGTCTGAGGTGCTCCGGTGTCACTATTAGGGTCTTCCTCTTCCTGCCAAGGTAGACTTCGATTATGTAGGCTCTACCCCTTTTGCCTATAACAGTCCCTGTTAGGCCGTGGTACCTTCTGTGCGGCATGCCGTAGTGGAACGACGGGTCTATCTTGATCGCTACCTTCTCTCCGATCTTGTACTCTCTGAGTATGACGCTTAGCTTGGGCACAGCCCCCTTCTCCCGCACGTGCTTCCTTAGTAGCTTGCGCGTCCTGTGCCTGTACCCTCTAGGCGCCTTGACCACGACTCTTTCACCTACTCCCGTGCGGGGCGCTGGGGCCGGATCCAAATAACTTTACTCCCTCAACCGATATGACGTCTAGCTCGACGCACTCAGCCCTAGCGCCGAGGACCTCGGCGAAGCTGGGTGTGGTCCTGCCGTCGTCTCCACTGACTAGTTCCTTAACGTAAAGGCCCCCCTCAGCTACTATTAGGCACTCGAGAACACCCCCGCCGTACTGGCGGCATTTGACGGCGTGCACCCTCCTCCTCCTGACTATATCTGGCCGCCTGTGCAGGACCCTCCTTGGGGTTCTCTGGAGTATCAGTCTCCCCCTGAACTCATTCTCCAGAGCTTCCATGTCGGCATCAGTGATTTTCTTCTCCACGACAATGAGGGCCTTATAGGCTTTTTTCTTCTCGGCAACCTCCTCCTTGTAGAGCCTGATATCTCTCCTCCTAGCAGTCCCGTCGAAGCGGAACTCGACGACGCCTTTACCGCCGCTGTTGGCCGCCCTCTCTAGCTCCTCTAGGGGAACCTGCCTCCTGCGGGGGGTCTTCACTTCGAGTATTAGGGGCCTCCCCGTGCCGAGCATACGCGCGTCAACGTCTTCCCTGCCAGCTGCGTGGACTACAACCCTCTCGCCGCCGGTTAGCTTGAGGATTCCCCATGAAGCCTCCTCTACGCTGAAGTACTTGGGGCCGCCCACGGTGGGCCAGTATGCCTGGCTTATGAGTCTCCCCCTCTTCCAGTATCTGCCGGCTAGTAGGAGGCTGTTCACCTGTAATTCAAGCTCCCCCGTGGGATAGTGGACGAGTAGAGTTGCCTCCGGATCCTCGAAGTCAGCCTTTAGGCTGGGATCTAGCTTCTGTATGAGTTTCCCGATCTCCCTCCTCAACTCGCTCCTGATGCTCTCACCATAAACCAGGCCATGCCTGCGCTTGACGTCCTCCTCCACCTCGGCGGCGTTCCCCGACATTTTAACGCCTACAACGAAGCGTTTGACGTCAAAAGCCCTGAGGAGCTTGAGGCCCCTCTCAGCGGCTCGTTCTATGAAGCTGTCCAGCACCCCGCCGCACACTCTACACACGGGCGCTTCAGGGGGATCCTCTCCTTTCACGAGTCTGTAGACCCTCGCTCCGGGATCCCCCAGCCGGGGAGCTAGGGTCTTCAGGAGCGCGTCAGGGAGGGGCCCCTCGCGTGCCAGGCGGTGAAGTTCCATGGCCAGCAGTAGCTTGATGGAGGCTCCCCTATCCTTGTTTGAGAGCCCATGGCCCAGCCGGGCGAATAGCCTTCCCAGGCACCGGTCGCATAGCGGGGTCTCGGCTAGGACCTCGCTTGCCTTCTTCAGGATCCACGAGGAGTCGATGCTCAATCAGGCTCAACCCCCAACGACCTGTCGCCTGCGTCGCCGAGGCCTGGCACTATGAAGAATTCATCGTTGAGCTTGGGGTCAACGGTGAGAGTGTACAGGACGGCCTCAGGGTGCCTCTCCGCGAGGTACATTATACCGTCCCTGGACGCAATGACCGACGCTATAATTATCCTTTTGGCCCCTCTTTCTTTCAAGTCTGAGGCAACAGCGTCTATAGTGTAGCCCGTGGCTAACATGGGGTCTATGATGACAGCCGGACCTCCCACCTTGCCCGGCAGCCTCCTATAGAACACGTTAACACTCACCCTCCCAGGCTCTTCGACTCTCTTAGCGGCGACGAGGCCCAAGGGAGCGTCCTCGTACACATCGAGGAAGCCTTCAGCCATAACTACGCCTGCGCCGAGTACAGCAACCAATAGCGGCGGCTTCACGAGCCTCAACTCCTCTGCCACGCCCAGGGGAGTCTTCACCTTGACGGTTTCCCAATCCAGCTCCCTGGAGATACTGATGGCGAGCATCGTCCCTGCGAGCCTTAGATTCCTCCTGAACTCTACGAGACCCGTCGACTCGTCCCTAAGCCTCGCTAGCACCATCCTAGCTACAGGCATCTCCTCTCCGAGGACCCGCACCCTCACAGCCTCTACACCCTCAGGCGACGCGGGTTAGAGAGGAATTAATGCTAGAAGCCGAGACAGCTCCCAGGGAGATATTAACCTTCGACTTGCCGGGGAGTCGGCAGGGTGTGGAGGTTGAGCACCAGAGGCGTCGAGCCTGTAGTAGTTAAGCCCTGCAGGGTAGTCGCTATAGTGAGCGGTGGTCCGGATAGCTTCGGCTACATGGTTAGATGGCTTTCGCGTGGGTGTAATGTTCATGCGCTCACCTTTAACTACGGCCAGAGGGCATCGAAGGAAGTGGACGTTGCATTCAAGCTGGTCTCGCTACTGAAGAAGATGATGCCGCGCGATGGGTGGGGGGACGTAGTTGAGCATAAACTAGTTGACCTGTCCACACTTAGGGATGTATGGAGGGGGACCCAGCTTACGGATGAATCGGTCAGGGTCGAGGAGGAGTATACCACGTCGGTGGTTGTCCCTATTAGAAACGTTGTCATGCTCAGTGTGGCCACCGCGTACGCATACACGCTCTCGGAGCAGCACCCAGATGAACACGTCTACGTCGTGTATGGTGCACACTACTACGACATAAAGCCTAGGGAGGACACTTGGGAGCCTCTGTACCCTGACTGCAGCCCTGAGTGCATAGAAGCACTCCAGGCCGCGTTCAGGGTGTGCCACTTTAGGGGTTCAAGGAGGATAGAAATATGGAGCCCCAGCAGGGAAGGCATAGCTAAGCCTGAGCAGTTAAGATTCACATACAAGGCGGTGGGCAGCTTGCTATACGAAACCTGGAGCTGCTACCTAAGCGGCGAACACCACTGCGGCGCATGCGAGAGCTGTAGGAACAGGCACAGGGCATTCAAGGAGGCCGGCATCCCCGACTGCACAGCCTACAAGGAACCACCAGGGGATCCCTCAGAGTTCAAGTGGACTGGAGAGTACTACATTCACAAATCCTGCGTAGAAAGCGACTCATAAGAAGTATAAGAAGTCAATCCCGGCCTTCTATCCTACGCATTATATGGAATCACTCCGCGTCGAGGTGGTTATGCATGGCTTGCGTTGTCCTGGTTTTGGTGTGGTGCGGGGGGTGGGATTTGAACCCACGCAGGCCTACGCCATCGGGTCCTAAGCCCGACCCCTTTGGCCAGGCTCGGGCACCCCCGCACCAATCAACCACCAAAACCCCAAAGGGGGTATAAGGGTTACCCGCACCCGTCTCAACTGCTTTAATAGTCTCTAGTGGCGGGTTGTCATTCCAGGCTCGGTAGGCTGGTGGGTACGCCTTTGCAGCGGTGATGCGTGAATGGGTGTGATGGACTTTCTAGCTAAGGTTGCCGATAGGATCCCGACCGTGGCTAAACCCGCTCAGAAGCCCTCATTGTACAGGAGACTAGCATGGACCGGTATAGTGTTAGTCGTATACCTAGTTATGTCAAACATCCCCCTCTACGGAATCCCGGAGCAGCAGGGCGGCACGGCTCTAGACATCCAGAGGATAATATTCGCTAGCAGCGCTGGGACCCTCATGGAACTGGGTATAGGGCCCATAGTCACCGCAGGCCTAATACTCCAGGTACTCGTGGGCGCTAAGCTGCTCGACATGGACCTAACTAACCCCGAGGACAGGAAGAAATTCACTGCAGCCCAGAAGACTCTAGCGCTGTTCTTCGGCGTTTTCGAGGCTACCATGTATGCACTGGGTTGTAGGTATTGGCAGTTCACGGGAAGCCCTCTCACAGGCTGTACGGCGGACTGGACGCAAAGGCTGCTAGTAATAGTCCAACTCTCCTTCGCGGTTTACCTAGTCATACTCATGGATGAAATGCTTCAGAAGGGATGGGGCCTTGGCAGCGCGATTAGCCTCTTCATCCTTGCTGGAGTGGCCAGAGGTGTTATGTGGAACCTCTTAGGCTTCGTCCCAGGCCAGGTGGTCTATGGCTTCATACCAGCCCTTATAAACGACCCGAGCATCATGCTCCTGACTAGGCCTAACGGCTTCCCCGACCTCACAGGACTGTTTGCAACATTCGCATTCATAGCGCTCCTAGTCTACTTGCAAGCTATGAGAGTCGAGATTCCTGTTACGAGCCCGAGGATGAGGGGCATAAGGAGTAAGGTTCCCCTCCAGTTCATCTATGTAACCAACATACCAATTCTCCTAGTGGGTATTCTAGTAGCCGACCTCCAGCTCTTCGCCGGTCTACTGCAGGGCATGCTCGGGCCTGACAGTAAATTCCTGCAATACTACAACACATTCGTGCACTACATCTCTCCGCCGAGGGGCGTAGTTCAAAGCCTTGAGGACCCAGTTAGGACTTTAGTCTTCGCCGTATCATGGACTATCATGGCTGTCCTCTTCGGCTACCTCTGGGTCGAGATAGCTGGACTCAACCCAAGGGAGCAGGCTGAGAAGCTGGTAAAGAGCGGCCTGGAGATCCCAGGCATGAGGAAGAACCCTAAGATACTGGAGAGCGTGCTAGCCAAGTATATTTACCCGCTAACACTACTATCGAGCCTCATAGTAGCAGGCATAGCAATAACAGCCGACATATTCGGAGTATACGGGACAGGCATGGGCATACTGCTAGCAGTAGGTATAATCAACCAGTACTACACAATGATAACCTACGAGAGGAGCCTTGAGACCTATCCGATCCTCAGGAAACTCCTCGGAGAAGAGGTCTAAGCTAGCCATCTATGGCAGCTCGTTGCGATGCGATCTTTAACGTAGCGCCGCTGAATGGCGGTAACCCTCTTATTCAAATGAAGCTGACGCTTTATGCTAATTTACGTTTACATAAACCACTTTAGTTAATGAGTCTCATATGCGTCTTTAATTATTAGGCAAGAAACTGTTTAAAGACCTCTCAACCGCCGCTACTCCGGTGAGCTTGCATGGCTGACTCGGGGCTTAGGCACCCCTTCAAGGTGGTCATAGTTACTGGTGTCCCCGGGGTTGGCAAGACTACCGTCCTCTCGGAGTTCAAGAAGAAGGCTGAGGAAGAGGGGCTTAAAGTCAAGATAGTGAACTTTGGAACCTACATGCTGGACACGGCTGTTAAGGAGGGGATAGTAGATGACAGGGACAAGATTAGAACGTTGCCGCTGAGGAGACAGCTTGAGCTACAGAGGCTTGCAGCCCAGGCCATAATAAGAGATGCAGCCAAGGAACTCGGCAGCGACGGCGTGCTATTGGTGGACACACACGCTCTAGTCAAGACTGTAGCAGGCTATTGGCCCGGGTTGCCCCGCCACGTTTTAGACGAGCTAAAGCCAGACATGATAGCAGTCATAGAGGCAAGCCCTGAAGAGATTGTTGCCAGGCAGGCTAGGGACAAGACTAGGTACAGGGCGGACATAGGCGGCGTTGAGGGCGTCAAGAGGCTCCTAGAGAACGCGAGGGCGGCGAGCATAGCCAGCGCGGTACACTATGCCTCGACAGTGGCGATCATAGAGAATAAGGAGGGGAAGGCCGACGAGGCTGCCAGCCAGCTCCTCGAGCTAGTCAAGAAGCTGTAACAGGCCCTCCACCTCCGGGGGATCTCTCTTGCCCTACTTCTATCCCCTCGCATCTTTCCTCCTACCAATACTGGCGGTCTACTCCGTAGCTAGGATCTACAGGTCGGTATACCCTTACGAGTCCGTTAAGGCGGCCCTCGAAGCATTAGCGGAGTACAGGCTATTATCGAGGTCGCCGAGTAAGAGGGCAGCCAAGCGGGCCAGGCAGCTGGCTCCTAGGGCAAGGGCGGCTAGGAGGATGCTCCTTAGGGCCCTGCTATTCAAAATGGTTGCGTTGACCGGGGTCTTCATGGCCACGACACTCCTGATATGGGCGGCGCCCCTAGCCTACTCACCCTTCGAGCTACCACTATTCACGGGCCGGGCCCTCGTAGGTGAGGGAGGCGAAACCCCCGTAGCCTACACTCCAGTGCTTCACCTCGCGGGCTACATCTACGCACTCCTGCTCTTCAGAGACTACCTGCTCTAGTACAACGCCCCTAAACTTCCCGGGCCCTGCACCCTCAAGTATATAAGCAAAGGCTGGGTGAGGCGGTCTCAGTGGGTGGCGGTAGTGGTCAGGCCAGCACTTAGATCCCGGAGTCTAAGGAGGGTTTACAGGAGGACACCTGGGGGAGTCACTGTCGTCCACTATGAGAAGAGGAAGCCCGGCCCAGCCAGGTGTGCTAGATGCGGCCGTCCATTGAACGGTGTGCCCAGGCTCAGGCCCAGCCAGCTAAGGAAGCTCAGCAAGACTGCTAAGAGGCCGGAGAGACCGTATGGCGGGGTGCTCTGCCCGTCATGCCTAGCGGAGCTCCTCAGAGAGAGCATCAGAGCCTCCGTAGGGGCCCGGTCGTAGTGGTGTCGGGCCCCCCGGGTGGGGGGAAGTCCACTTACGCAAAGCGCCTCGCAGAAGACCTGGGTCTCCGGTACTTCACGACGGGCTCCATTTTCAGGCAGATAGCCCGTGAAATGGGGGTCGACCTAGTCAAGTTAGGGGAAATAGCCGAGAAAGACCCCCGCATAGACCTGGAGATAGACCGGAGAGCCCTCGAGGAGGCAGCTAAGGGGGGAGTCGTAGTAGACAGTCATCTAGCTGGCTGGGCCTTGGCTTGGGTGGCCGATGTACTAATCTATGTGAAGGCCCCCGTGCCGGTGAGGATAGCAAGGGTGTCGAAGAGGGACCGGGTCAGTGAGGCTGAGGCGATCGACGAGGTCCTGGCTAGGGAGTTGAGCCAGTGGAGGCGGTTCAAGGAGTTCTACGGCTTCGACTCAACTGATTTATCAGTGTACCACTTGGTCGTTGACACGTCAGCCCTGGGCGTAGAGGAGGCATACAGGGTGATCAGGGAATTTGTAGTCGCGGCTTTGAGGGCTAGAGGGTACAGACTAGAAAACCAAGGGAGCGGAGAAGGGTAGGTGGCAGAGGTGGCCAGGGTCTACATTGAGACATATGGATGCGCGCTCTCCGAATTCGACTCAGC
>JALURD010000112.1 GCA_027057815.1 Acidilobaceae archaeon
GGCCTCTACCCATTACCTTTCACCTCCAGCAGCCTGCTGGCTTTGCTTTAGCAGGCCCTGCTCCTCGATGTATCTCCTCAGGGCGGACAGGTTTCTGAACGCGCCGCCTTTAGTCATCCTGTAAAGTCTCCTATACGTCCTGCGGTCTATGAGTCCATGGTCCCTGAGCCAGCGCAGGTACCTCCTCATCCTCCTAATCCTGCCCATCCAGTCCTCCTTGGGATCCCTTCTGGCAGTAGCAGGGCCCTTCCTCTTACCGGGTCCCCTACGCCTTCCCTTTGCCCTCTGCCTCCTTCTCTCAAGCCACCTATGAGCGTTGCCCTTCTTCGGTTTAACCTTGATGAGACCCCTCTTTATCAATGCCAACACATCCTTCTTAGTGACGGCCTGCGATATCTCCTCAGCATGCTCAGGGTCAGGGCTAATCCAGATCCTACTCTCGCCCACTCCCAGTATCTCTGCTGCCAGTCTGCGCTGCAGTCTATAGTCCATCTTTACACAGCCCCCGCGTTAGCCACCTTGAAGCCCTTCTCACGTGCTATCCGCACTAGTTCCAAGCGCTTCCTTAGCCCTACTGTACTGGCGATATAAACTATATGCCGGGCCGGATCCAGTGCCTCCAGCTCTTTAGCATTACTGACTACCACCGGCTCCAGGCCGCTTGGGTGTAGTCCCCTTAGCTCGGAGTCAGTTCCATACCCTGACTTGACTATGGGCGGGTACCCTTTCAGTTGAAGCCTCATCTTGTTGTCGATCCCCTTAGGCTTCCTCCAGTACTCTCTGCGCTCGAACTTCCAGAACCTCCAGGACAGATACCTCAGGAACTCTGGCTTCCCGCTCCTAGCTTTCCTGAGTTTCTCCTGGAGCTTCCTCCTCTCCCTAAGCTGGGTTAGGACAGCCCTCCTCTTCTCCATCACATCACTAAGACTCTCAGACATTACCCAGCCACCTCCCTAGCATAAATGTAAATACCGTCCACGAACTTCCTCCTATCCTTGTCCTTAACTTTAGTAGCCAGTTCAAGGTTGGCGGCGGTCTGCGCGACTTTTTCGATATCAATGCCCTCAACTATAACGTCCTGGCCTTGAACCTTAACCGTCACGCCGGGCATGATCCTGGCTATCCTGGGCGCTTTCTCGCCTAGGAAGTTGGAGATTATGACCTTGTCGCCCTTGACTTGGATATTCATCGGGAAGTGGCTGTATATGATCTTAAGCTTATAGCGGAACCCCTTAGTCACGCCTGTAATCATATTCCTAATGTGAGCTGCTATAGTTCCCACTAGAGCCCTTTTCCTCGCGTTAGCGAAGAATGATTCAACAATAACTTTACTGTCCTCCTTCCTGATAATGATGCCTCTTGCGTGCGAGAAGTCTCTTTCTAGTTCTCCTTTCGGTCCCTTCACCTTAACCTTCATACCACTAATTTCGACCTCAACACCTTCCGGTATGTCTACGCTTACATGTATGTACACGTCTTTGACCAAGGCTCCCCGTCACCTCCACCCACTTAGAGGGCTGGCGGGTCCCTAGGCCTCTTTAAACTCTCTAGGACCTGAGAGCTGAGGTATCTATGCGTGAGTAAAAGTTTCCTGCTAAACGGTTTAGTAGACGTAGGCGAGTAGGACTCCGCCTATCCTCCTCTTTAGCGCTTCACGGTGTGTCATAACGCCCTGGTTTGTCGATAGTATAAGCACTCCTATGTCCCTGCTCGCAAGGTACTTTCTCAACCATTCAGGCATTCTCGCGAGTTCCCTGTAGGATACCGGGATCCTTGGCTTGATCACGCCAACCTTGTTTATCCTTCCTAGCAGCTGGACTCTAAACTTACCCCACCTACCGTCGTCTATATACTCGAACTCGCCGATGTAGCCTTCCTGCTGCAAGACGCGAAGCACTGCTGCTATTAACTTCGAGGCAGGCATTATTATGGCCTCGCTCTTGCCCCTCATCTCCGCGTTTTGTATGGTTGCCAAAGCATTAGCGAGTGTATCCAGCATTACCATATCTGTACACCCCCAGCGCGCTAGCTGTACTTTTTGAAGCCTATAAGCTCAGCGACCTCCCTAAAGCATTGCCTACATAGGTAAAGCCCATACTTCTGTATCACTGCATCCCTGGTACCGCAGCGCTGACACCTCTGGGCACCGCGGCCCATGAGCTTCGGCTTTGGAGGCCTAACCTTGCCCATATCCGGCACCCCCTACGCCTAGATCCACTGAACTCCAAATAGCTGGCTTAAGAGGACCATCGTCTCCTCAGGTGTTACTCTGTGTCTTCTGGGCACTCTCTTCTTTCTAGCACGTTTTCTCCTCATGATCCTGTAACCCGGCCTTTCGATAGTTATGTAGACGTCCATTCCCAGGATCCCTATTTCGGGGTCATATCTGACACCGGGTATGAGTATGTGCTCCTCGATTCCGAAGCCCACATTGCCAAACTCGTCGATGCTACTCTTCTTAATTCTGTAACCCACAGCTTCGAGCGCCTTCTTGAGGAATTCTATGGCTTTCTCCCTCCTCAAGGTAACCATTACTGCGATATTCTCTCCTTTCCTAACTCCGAAGGCTCTAATAGTCTTTTTAGCCTTCCTAAAGACGGGCCTCTGACCCGTTAGCTCTTCCAATACTTTAGCTGCTTTCTGTAGCCTTTCGCCACTATATCCTATTGCGATGTTAACTGTTACCTTGGCTATTCTAGGCTTTCTCATGGGGTGCTTCTTCCAATCCTCGAGTATGCGCTCTACTTCCTCCGCTGGAAGCGGGAGGTTCGCACTCATCTCCATGCACCCTCAGGTAAACTGATCAATGGCTTATCTTTGCCTATTATGAGGACGTACTCCAGGCTTGTCTGGAATAGCTCGCCGTCCTTATCTTCAAGTGTAACTATGCTCCTTCTCCTGCCCCACCCTCTCTGGACGCTTCTTACAATCCCGACTCTTCCAACGTTCCTGCCAGAAGTGACGATTGCCAGGGCACCCTCCTCGAATGGGATGTACTCCTTTATCTCTTGCTCGGGTAGCGTGATTAGCAGGCTCCCGAGAGTCTTGTAGATGTCTTCTACGGGGTTTCTCGGGTCTTTCACTCTAATGAGTATATTCCTGCCACCACTCAAGTTCAGCTGGATGTGGCCGCCTTTGACTGTGGTCTTGTTTTCTATCCTCACAATCTTATACTTAGCCTCTTCCCTGCTAATAGGGTGCAGTTTGAAGAACTTGACGGGATAGGGTATGAACCTATATGCCTCACCTGTGTCGACTATCTCGATCACATCCATTAAGCCGACTGGGAACTTGTAGTCCTTCCTTACCCTTCCATCCACTTTAAAGTGTCCCTCTGCTATGATCTTCCTAGCCTCTCTTGCCGTTTTAGCGTAGCCTAGGACGTCTCTGACTATAATGAGTAATGGAAGACTATACTCTGCGGGGTGCGGCCCTGGCCTCGGCTTTACGGTCCACTTATACTCCTTCCTAAGTATAGGCCAGAACCTAGGCGCTGCTAGCGCCTTAAGCCTTCTCTGACCTCCCATTCTAGCCATTACTCACTCACCCCGGACTGAGTGCCGCCAGCAACCGCTTGGGCTCCCTCAGACGCGCCACCAGCCTGCTTTGCCTCCCTGCGAGCCCTGAGCTGTTCTAGAATCTTTTTCCTACCCTCAGCCCTACGCTCAATTATCTTCTTCCTCCACTCGTCTTCAAGGTTCAACTCTATTATCATAACCTTCGATGGATGGAGAGGCCTGAAGACAGTGTCTCCCGTAGCCTTCTTTATTACTACTCCGTCGACGTAGATTCTGTATCTCTTCAAGTCAACCTTTACCACTTTACCCTCGTGGCCCTTAAAGTCGCCTCTCATAACTCTAACCTTATCGCCAACTCTTATGGGGAGGCTTCTCACTCCATACTTCTCCCTAAGCTCAGGGCTTAAAGGCGCGCTCATCAGCTTTTGGCGGGCATGCAGAGGGGCGTTAAAGTAAGCCTTCCTTTGCTTCCTCGGCTGTTTACTCTTGGTCAGCCTTGTCACACCTAGCCACCTCCCTAAACTATAATCGTCGCCAGCTTAGCTATCCTAGGCCACCTTTCTGCGGCCTCCCTGGCTATTGGCCCTCTAATCTCGCTCCCCTTTGGCGAGCCATCCTGGTTGACGAGGACGACGGCGTTGTCCTCGAAGGCTACCCATGTACCGTCTGGCCTGCGGAAAGGTCTCTTCTGCCTCACTATAACTGCGTAGGAAACCTGCTTCCTCACCTGAGGCGTTCCCTTCTTTACAGTTACAACTACAAGGTCTCCCACTCCAGCGGCTGGCAGCTGGCGGAGCCTAGTCTTGTGGAGCGGGACGTTGATTATCATGACCTCCTTTGCCCCGCTGTTATCGGCCACCTGGACGTAGCTACCAACCTGTAGGCCTCTGTTCACGCCGAACCTTGACAGCACCGCGCCGTACTTCTTCTTTTTCGGCATACGTTACCCGCCTCCCCTTGCACCCGGGCGTTCGGGGC
>JALURD010000113.1:0-521 GCA_027057815.1 Acidilobaceae archaeon
GGGCCAGCTACCTGGGCAAGATACCCGACCCACTCTGGTTCATAATCGGCAGCCAGGGTAGGCCGGTGATAAGCCAGGGCTCCCTCTACCTCCTGCTTATAGCTGGCCTCCTAGGCTACCTCGCGATAGCCACGGCGAGGATCGCAGGCCAGAATCCCTATCCATTCAACAGCCTCCTAAGGATTCTGGCCATCGGACTAGGCGGTACAGCTATGGGAGCCTTCGTGGGGGCACTACCCATAGTCAGGCCGTGGAGCCACTTCACCGTGGACGAGTACTTCAGGTGGATAACGATACACGCCTTCGTCGAGGGCTTCTGGCCAGCCATAGTGATACCGATCTTAATGATTCTCCTAGTCGCTACCGGCTTAGTGCCGCCAAGGCTAGCCGTAGCAGTCGCTGGGCTAGACGCGAGTCTAGAGATAGCCACGGGCATGATAGGGACGGCCCACCACTACTACTGGGGAGGGGAGCCAACCTTCTGGATGTACCTGGGCGCAGTCTTCTCAACACTCGAGGTG
>JALURD010000113.1:531-4492 GCA_027057815.1 Acidilobaceae archaeon
CTCATAGCCTATGCGTTCGTGCTCTGGAGGAGGGGTGAGGTCAAGACTGAGCTCCAGAAGACCCTGCTCACCTTCATACTTGTGGCAGCCTTCGGTGGGGCCATAGGAGTCGTAGCCTTCGGCGCCGGCCTCATAAACATGCCGGTCGTGAACTACTACCTACACGGCAGCCAGGCTACAATGGTCCACGCACACCTAGCAATGCCCCTAGCCTACGGCGTCCCAACAATGCTAATGTGGACATTCGCCTTCTACCTCGCAGGAGGCTTCAACGATAGAACCCTAGCCACTCTGAGGAAGGCAGTAGTAGTCCTAGCAATAGGATTCTATATCCAAGTAACGCTGAGCCTAGGAGTGCTGATGTACATGCAGTTCGATAAGGGATCCCAGCTCGGCTACTGGTACATCAAGAGCCTCATAACACCGGATGGAACACTAACAGGCTTCTGGACGGACCCGACAGTGAAGACCATAGTCTGGGCCAGGCTGGCCGGAGACCTAATAGCAGCGGCTGGTATAGCAGTATTCCTGGTAAGCATTCTTAGGGCGTTTCCGAAGGCCCTGAAGGCAGGTTAGTTATCTGAAGACGAAGCAGTAGACACGTAAAAGATTGCGCACTACGGTTTTTCCCCTCCAAAACTTTAACGGTACATCTTGCCCGTTCTCAGATCGATCTAATATTTAACTTGGATTAATTTTGAATAAATTGCTTTGATCGCTGGACGCCTAAGAATTACTCTCTAAGGTCTATGTCTATCTATATGGCTCAGGTTTCACATTATTGGCAGGCTGGACTCCTTCAATGCAGTCGTAAAGCGCCTGGTAGAGGGTTCGGGTGTCCGCTGAGAGTAGATCCTTGAGGGCGGCAGCGTGGCCCTCCGGGTTGCGGGTGGCTGAGAGTATTGTTTCGGCTAACTCCGCTGCAGCGCGCTGCACCCGGGGATTCGAGAGTATGTGGGCGATGAAGTCCTCGGGGTCACCTGCGATAGATCCCATCAGTATCCTGAGTAGCCTGAATGTTGTTCCCGATAGTCCGTGTAACGAGTCCCACTTATCCTTCAGGGCTCCAGCCAGGGAGGATGCTATGACGTAGCTTAAGCCTATTGTATAAGCTACAGCCTCATCGTGCTCCTCCACGCTCGCAACTACCACGTTGAAGCCGGCCGCCCTGAACAGCTGGGAGGCCAGCCGGGATCCCTCCCTCCTCCCTGGCACTGGCACTACAACAACCGAGTGCCTCCGGGGATCCCTGGCCCCGGGGCCGAATAGGGGGTGGACACTTGCAACCATCACTTCCTTGGGGTAGGACTGGTACTCCCCGATCACGCCTTCCTTGAACGTGGCTATGTCGAACACTAGCCTAGCCTTGGCATAGGGCCTTGAGGCCAGGAGCCTCCCCAGGGCTCTAACCGCCGCAGGCATGACTGAATGGCTAACCGCCACCATTATAGCGTCTGACTGTTTGAGGAGATCGTCGAGGCTCTGGGATACCTTGTAACCAGCCTCAGACGCCCTCTCGAGGGCCTCGCTGTTGGAGTCGTAGAACACGAAGTCCAGGCCAGCGGGCCCCAGGAGCCTTGCGAGCGCCAGGCCCATCCTGCCGGCGCCCACGACGCCCAGCACTCTAACCTCCAAGACTCCCACCAGTCAGTCTCCTAGCCTCCAACGCAGCGGTTCTGATACCTTGCACTATGTCGGCTGTGGGAGCTGTCAGGGAGACCCTCAAGTACCTCTTATACCTAACGCCCCCGAAGGCCTCACCAGGGAATAAGCCGACACCCCTCTCGGCGAGCCTGTAGGCAAGCTCTGTCCCGTCTACTGGGACTCTGAGCTTGAGGAAGAGGTAGAGGCCTCCTCTCGGTTTCGTGTATGTGAAGACCTCTTCATCCACAGCCTTGAGTGCGGCTTGGAGTCTGGCCCTATAGGTCTCCCGCGCCCTCTTAGCCGCATAATCCATGACTTCCAGTGCCTTGAGAGCTGCGGCCTGAGCGAATCTGGGTACCCCCGTATAAGTCGCTGCTATAAACCTCCTAACCCTAGCGACCAAGCTGGGATCCCCGACAACGTAGCCCACTCTAAGACCCGGCACTGCGAATGTCTTGGAGAAGCTGTAAACTGACACGACGCCCTCAGAGTCGATCTCGGCCATCACGAGCCTGGAGCCGTCGAATGCTAGGTCCCTGTAAGCCTCGTCTGATGCCACTATCACTCCCTTTTCCCTAGCGGCGTCAAGTATAGCCTTGGCGGCTGCAAGGTCTATTACTGCGCCCGTCGGATTGTTAGGGTAATTCACCATGATCAAATCGGCTCGGCTAGCCAGCCACTCAGCATCTTCCTGGCTGGGGATCCAGCCCAGCTCCTCGCGGAGGTGCCTAACTATTAGTTTTCTCTGGAAGAGGCTGGCGGCAGCCTTATAGCCCGGCCAGTACGGCGCGAAGACCCCCACATTCCCAGCGGAGTGGATTAGGGCAGCTATGGCAGCCTTAGCTCCCGGGGTGACCACCACCTCGTTCAAGTCTACGCCGTGGATCTCAGCTATCCTCTCCCTCAGCTCAATGAGACCCCCCGCCGGGGTATAGCCCAGGCCCTCACTGAGGCTGCGCTTGATCGCCTCTAGGACCTCGGCTGGCGGCTCGTGGTCAGGGTCGCCTGCGTCGAGCCTGATCCTGGCGCCCGAGGCTTCAAGGGCCTCGTAGAACTTGTAGAAGTCGAAACCCACTACCCTCCACCCTGCTCCCTGATACATAAGTCTATGATGACTCTGAACACCTCCCTGAACCTTCCCACTCGCTCGAGGATTACTGCCTCCCTCCCGGGATCCCTCAAAGGCTTCCCCGCCCGCCGCTTAGCCTCCCCAATCCTCCTACAGATCTCCATTCTTTCATTGAGGAGCCTGACTATCTCCTCGTCGATCAAATCGATTAGCCGCCTAAGATCCTCGACTTCACCGACTGCCATGCCAGCCACCTCAGGAGGTGATCTGCGAGGATTATTGACACGTATGCCTCTACTACAGCCACAGCCCTCATGGCTATGCAGGGGTCATGCCTCCCCCTGCCAACTATGATTGCAGGCTCCATAGCCTCGATGTCCACTGTTTTGAGGGGTTTCCGGATCGTTGAGGTGGGCTTGAAGGCCACCCTCACCACTAGCGGCATGCCATTGCTTATGCCGCCATTCACGCCTCCCATGTTATTTGTCTCAGCCACCACCATCCCATCCCTGATGGTCCATGGATCGACGGCCTCGCTACCCCTCATCGAGGCAAGCTTGAATCCAAGGCCGATCTCAACCCCCTTAGCTCCGGGTATCGACATTAAAGCCTTGGCGAGGTCGCTGTCCAGGCCATCCATGGGCGGCTCGCCTAAGCCCACGGGGAGGTTGAAGGCCACAGCCTCCACGACACCGCCGAGGCTGTCCCCCTCAGCCATAGCCTCCCTGAGCCTCTCCTCCATGCGCCTGGACGCTTCAGGGTCCGGGCACCTCACTGGGCTTGAGTAGACCCTCTCCCTGAACTCCTCGCTGTCAACAGGCTCCACCCTCGCCTCGACGTCGCCAATTCTAACTATGTACGCGTAGACGCTCACGTTGAAGAGAGCCAGGAGCCTCTTGGCCACGGCCCCGGCGGCCACCACGCCCGCCGTGAGTCTGCCCGAGTTATGACCGCCCCCGCGGTAGTCGTTGAAGCCCCAGTACTTCACCCTCGCTGGGTAGTCCGCATGGCCTGGCCTGGGCTTCCTGCGGACCTCCTCGTAGAAGCTTGAGTCCACATCCCTGTTCCTGATGAATATCAGTATGGGTCCCCCCGTCGTCCTGCCCCTGAAGACGCCTGAGAGGATCTCGGGCCTGTCCTCCTCCCTCCTCGGCGAGGTAAGAGGGCCTCCTGGCCTCCTCTTAGCAAGCTCTCTGGCAAGGTATTCCTCATTGACCGGGATCCCGGGCGGGCAGCCCTCTATTAGGG
>JALURD010000114.1 GCA_027057815.1 Acidilobaceae archaeon
CAATATCGGGCGGCAAGGGACTCATGCTTACAATGAGGAACTTCGACATACGGCTACACCAGTTTAATCGTGTCCCTAAGGTGGGATTAAAGGTTGATTCTTAGCCCAAGTCAATGTTAACCTAATATCTTGGATTACAGGAGGGTTAACATTTATAAACCGGTGCACTATAACATTGTAAAAACTACACTTAATCGGTACCATTGTGGAGCGCCGGAGGTGTGTGATGATGGCGCTCCCAAGGGCTGGCGAGGTGGCCTCTCGTAATCTACCAATGATCTCCGCTGATCAAACGCTAGCAAAGGCGGCCGAGGTCATGATATCCAACAGGTCGCTGGGCGTTGTAACGACGGATGTCAAGAGGAGACCCATGCTTGTGCTGAGCTACCGGGCTCTCGTGAAAGCCATAGCTAAAGGGGCATCACCTCAAAGCAGAGTGAGCGAGCATGCTACAGACGATATAGTAGCCGTCCAAGAGTCTGCTAGAGTACTGGATGTCGTAGAAGTCATGAAGAGGGAGGGGGTCAGGTTTCTACCCGTAGTTGATCCGCGCTGGAGACTTGTGGGAGTAATAGAGCCACTCAACGTCGCGGAGGCCATATGGGACATGATAGACTACGGCGAAGCGGCTGTGGAGGCTAGGACACGGGGCTTCATAGCCCTACCAGGTGAGGCGACGATTAGGGAGGCAGCCAGAGCTATGGATGAGAATGGTGTGCCTGAAGTGCTTGTCCGTGTCAACGGTGATCTCAGGATACTAAGGGAGGAGGACTTCCTCAGGGCAATCGCTGAGGGCAGGCTAGACGCCAAGCTGTCACAATATGCGTCAGGAAAAGTGATCAGGATCCCGCCAGCCTTTGATGCTAAAAGTGCCGTAGACTTAATGCTGGAGAATGGAGTCAGAAGACTCTTAGTGAACCTGGGTGAGCGGCAAGCTTTCACGACTCTGACAGACTTAGTGTTCCTGGGAGCCGAGATATTAACAAGCAGGAAGCCAAAAGAGGTAGCATTCGTCCTAGTTAAGACAGAGGTTGGCAAAGAACTTGATGTAGCCAACGAAGCTATAATGATTGAAGGGGTCACGGAAGCCCATCTCCTCTCTGGAAAATACGATCTACTACTGAAGGTCGAAGCAGGAAGCCTGAGAGAGATTCATGCAATAATCAGAGATAGGGTCAGAAGAATACGTGGAGTCACGGAAACAATTACAATGACGGGAATCAAAGTCGTAGCTAAGCAGTAACACAATCGACTCAAGCATAAGCCCAGAGACCCCTCTGGAGCGCCGCCCTGGTAAGGCGGGGGTCTAAGTCTTCAGACCTTAGCTTCCGCGAGAGTATGAAACAAAAGAAGTAGAGTACAGCTTCTTTCGTCGTTCTCTGACAGTGTTCTATCTACGCTTCTTTCATTATCGTTACATATAATGCATTAAACGTCAATGTAAATCAAAGGCTTAGCCCTGATAAGGATTTGAAATGGAGCCGCCGCCGGGATTTGAACCCGGGACCTCCGCCTTACCAGGGCGGCGCTCTGCCAGCTGAGCTACGGCGGCCCCCGTGGATCAGCATTCCACGGTAGGGCCGGGGTTAAGAGGGTTACCGTCCGGCCCTGCAGGAAGTTTGCAGGCGGCATCCAAGAGTCTCTGAACCGGTTTGGAGAATATTAGTGGTGTATTAAATTGAGGGTTTTACTACTCCCCTACTATGATGTCGGATAGGAGTGACGCGAACAAGGTGAACGCGGCGAAGTGTAGTCCCAGTATCTTGAGCTGGCTCGTTATGGGTTCACCTAACATGAGGGTATTGAGGGCTGACGCGGATAGTATGATTACGGGGAAAGAGTAGATTAGCGTGATGAGTGGTATTAGCAGGAATTTCCCCTCGGAGTACATTGTAAGAGCAGATACTAGTGACGATATTCCTGAAAGGTTTAGGCTCGCCATTACTATGAGTAGTGTTATTTGAAGAATGTCGATTTGTGGTAGCCCTGTGAAGAACCATATGCACGCAAGGGTTGCAAGGCTCGCCGTGGAGACCATTATGAAGGTGTAAAGGAATTTTGCTGCAAATACAAGCGTTGGAGTTATAGGTAAAGATTTGAGTCCATAAAGCGTGCCCTTCTCCAGTTCCCTTATAAACGTCATTGTTGTTATGAAGAATGTTGAAAGTATAATGATTAATAGCGTGAAGGCCAGCGGCTCAGGACCATTGCCTTCACCCATTAATATTGAGAATGTTAGTGATCCCGCTAGAGGGAACGCTAGGATAGTAGCTATTTCATGCATTCTCCTCGATTCAACACTGATGTCTTTAAGGACGAGCACTGCAAGCAGTCTTAATTCGCGAATCAAGGCTCCACCCTCACAAGCCTGCCATTATTAATGTTGAAGATGATTGGGTCTAAGCTATCGATTAGGATGCGGTCGAGTGTAGGTGCAGCGGCCACGACTGTCCTTGAGTCAGACAAGAGCATTCGTAGTATCTCAACGACGGCCTCACGCCCTAAGGGGTCTAGGCCCGTTAAAGGCTCATCGATGAGCAGGATGGCAGGCTTGTGAATGACTGCCCTAGCTATGTTTGCCCTACGTTTCCATCCAAAGGAGAGTTCACCGACTCTTCGGTTCCATACCTTCTTTAATTCGAGAACCTCAATCACGGACTCAGCGAAAACGGGATCAACGCGGTAGAATTTAGAATAGAATTTAATGTTCTCCCCCACAGTTAGCTCGTCATACAGGACGTTTTCATGTAAAACCACGCCTATTTTCTCTTTAACCGAAGGATGTGTCGGGTCCTCTGATAGAACCCTAATCTTACCCTTGGTAGGCCTCCAAAGCCCGGCGGCTATCTTTAGAAACGTTGACTTACCTGAACCGTTAGGGCCTACAATTAATGCAGTTCTACCCTCTGGGATCGTGGCGGTTACATTCCTCAATACCCATCTTCTGCCAAGCATTTTCCAGAGATTGCTGGCTACAATGCTCCAGGCCAAAGCGATTAAACCCCCAGCGTCACTCTTTAACTTCAACTGGCTCATATGTTGAGGGGCATTTCGTGAGAACCTCAGTAGCTATAATGGCCGTGCCGTTAAATTTGCCTTTAGCTACGACGATGGCTCCATCATATACATGTATGTTCTCGCTGCCGGTATATACGACCTTGACTGACTCAAGGTTAGTTGAGTTCTCGTCGTAAATAATGAATTCTATGTAACCCCCTCGGTAGATTATAGTGCCATTAACGACCTTGCCTGTAACGACGACCTCACGGCCTATAAGGTCTTTTTTATAAAGCTCAGATACGGTCAAGTACTGCGTTGACCCCAATATGGAAACTATTAGAAGACCTAGAATCGCTGCACCAACCACTCCAGCAATTAAGGCTTTATAGGCGGCTTTCAAGATCAATCACCCTCCCTCAATCCCCGCCTATATTTATAAATAATTATGTAAAAAATCAATAGGAAAACTGTGGTCCAATAAATCAAGTAAGAGATAATAACCTTAAATGGCATCGAAATCACCTCCTTCTATCTTCCTCTCCTCCCACAAAACTATATTATATAATATTTTAAGTAATGAAGAGAATATTAGTAGATTAACCAGGAACGTAGCGAGAAGGGCGTACTTCATTATCGGGGCGAGCTCGGGGAGAGGGTGGAGGGACCTGAACATTTTGACGGAAACATAGCTCATGGGAACGGTAATAAACGCCATTATAGAATACACGGCTGAGATTTCCCTCTTTTTCTGTATGTCATCAATTGACGAGCGGAGAACTAGGTAACCTAAATATGCCAGGAACAGTATTAGTGTTGAGGTCATCCTCGGCTCGCTCCACTCCCAATACGTGCCCCACGCCTCTCTGGCAAATATGGATCCTAGCAGGATTGCTAGGCCGGAGAGCACAACCCCAAGGAGTACGGATGAATATGCTAAAGCGTCATACTTGGCCAGACGCTTAACTGTGAATAGCACGCTCGACACTAGTGCCGTGACGAAGAAAACGTACGCGACCCAGATGGGTGGGACGTGGACGTAGAGTATCTTGTAGATTTCTCCAAGCGTCTTCTCAGGTGGTAGCTCAAGTAGAATGTATAGGTGCAAGACTGCGGTTGCTAAGAGTGCTAGAGCCAGAATAGCGAGGACCCTCTTCATGGATGCGCACCTCCCTCCGGAAGACTCGAGAGTACACGGAGAATGCTTGCTAAGTCGGGTGCAGGAATGTGCTCACCGTAGATGACGGCGGCTATTGTGCCATTATAGCTCATAACAATTGTTATCCCGGTAAGGCCGAATATCGACGCGATCCGTTCGCCCTCAGGGCTATTTAGAACGTAGTCTGCAAAAGTGATGTTTTTGAACTGGGTTTTCACTACATCCCAAACTTCATACTTGTATGTTGAGCATGCCTCACAGTCGGAGGGCCAAAAGAGAATCGCTACGGGCTTGTTTGAATTGAGGAGTCTATGTAGTTCAACTAGCTCCTCGGGGTAATCACTCCCTATGGGTAGCCTAGCGAATACTTGAAAAGATGCCGCTATCTTCTGGACCTCGACTCTGATATCGGCGTCACTCGGCGCGTTGCTCTTACTTTCTCCGGCAGAGGAGCCGTCACGGCTAGTCTTCTCGCCGTAAAGGTATACTCCTAACCCGCTGGCAATCATTATGAATGCAATTAGGGCTACGCCGACAAACCTAGATGCTCTATTCTTCGCATTAACCTTCTGCTCCTCCAAACCTATACACCCCCCTAGAAGAGGCGAGAGAGATCAGAGCCAAGACTTCGCCCAGGACGAGTAACGCGGAACCTATCCAGACTAGCCCAACGTAAGGGTTATACTTAACTTCAACCATAACATAATCCACTGTAGTATTTCCGCCATAGAAGGCATTCTCCAAGATGATGTTTCTGAGTCTGTTATGGAAATCCGCGTGAATTATCGAGACATATATGTCATCGAGCCCATGTGTTATAGTTCTAGGCTCACTGCCGCATCCGTAGGCGAAGGGTACTCGGACAGGTAGCACGAGTGTGTAACTCTTATCCCCGTCACGCACGTCAAAGACAAAGTTTCCATAAGCGCCTTCAGGTATAAGGTGGCCCTTGTAAAATATTTCCCAATCTGCAACCCTTATCTCATAGCCTTTATAAGTTAACGTGACACCGTAAGGAGTCTCAACAGGTTTGCCATGCTCTAACCTAACTATAGTGCTCGTATCAAGTGTTGTATTCAGTACAACGCCGAGCAGTATAAGGGGAATAGCGAAGTGTAGCACCGATACGCCAAGGCTGCCCAGGCGAGGCCTCGGTATAATCTTGGCAAAATAGTATACTGCTGCTATTAGAGAGGAGGCAATAGCTGGTAGGAGAAAGTCTCCTATAACATTGCTTGTCGGTTTTAATATAAAGGCTGATACTAAGCTCGTAGTGAATACTCCAACTACCACTAGATTGTATTCATTTAACTTAATCTTATGACCTATACTGCAGCCTATCAATGCCAGTAGGAATGCGTAAACGAGTGGGGCGGTGTATGTATTGTAATAATTGATGTCGACGCTAATCAGGTTGCCTGTTGCTACGGCGTAAACTACGGGTGTGAATATGCCCATAAACGTTACCAGCGATAGTCCTACCAGTGACCACCACGCAATAGTAAAAGCTATGGAGGACACGTTCTTATTAATAGACCATTTGAGGGATCCAGGCTTCCAGGCGTAAAGTGCAAGTATAGCTCCTCCAAAGAGGAAGTGAAGCGCTACGAGAAGTGTTGTTTTGGGGGTCCACTCGAACGTGTGCACTGACGCCGTGAATGAGGCTCCAGCTTTTGTCATAAATGAGGAGTAAAACGTAAAGAAGCCTGCTAAGCTGGCCGAAAGGCGCCGTGCACCGTCACCCATGGCAGGTGTCGAGTGGAAGTATGCAGTTAATGCAAGCCATGGGACGAGCTCTGCAGTCTCCACAGGGTCCCAGGCCCAATACCCTCCCCACCCGAGTACATTGTATGCCCAAACAGCTCCAGCGATGATCCCTATCGACAGGTTAATCCATGCAAGCCCTGCAAGCGCTCGCTCCCATATTGGGTCTCGTTTGGTGGAGAGTAGCACGTGCAGTGCTAGGGCCAAGGTGAAAGCGTAGCCTGCAAATGTGAACAAGGGATGGACGAGGATCCAGAACGACCGGAGGAGGGGGTTTAGCCCAGCGCCTGCTGGTATTTTGAAGTCGACGTCAGCTGTTTCAAAGGCCCCGACTTCTATGCTTAGAAGTGTAACGGAGGCTGTTACCAGAAGTAGTCCTCGGTAGACCTTTTCGTCAAAAGCGCCTCTATGCATGCCATGAAATCTGTAGTATAATGAAATTACAGCCATCATAAGCCCCCAGAGGATGAAGGAGCCAGCCATGCCAGCCCAGCTGGCTGAAATCTTGAGCCAGATAGGCATATCCTTCGTAGAATACCCATAAACAGCCAGAAGGTTAAAATTATCCGTTATAAAGGCTGAAACAAAGAGTAGCCACGTCAATATCACAAGGTACAATCCTGCAAGATCGACTCGATAACGTGACAACCTCTTATACTCTATGCCGCTAAGACCCGTTAGCAATACGCCCGCTAGAGCCACGTAACCATAGGGGTGGAACCCCACAATCCCGCACCCCTAATTGCAATCACCTATATTCATTACATGACAATCCAAACACTACTCCATGTCTCCTTAAAAGTGGGAAGAACAGTTTTATAGATATCTTAATATTTTCCAGGGAAGATTCATTATAATGTGTCATATTCATTCTATAAACTGAAACAGAAAAATTTGTAGCTATATTGCTAATAAGACTAGTTATATGGTCAACTTTTAGGGGTGTGTATAAAGAAAACGAAAATAATTTCCGGTAGTAAAACATTTTCATGGAATAACCGCAAAAGTTCATAGAGGAGACATAAATAAATACTGGTAAAACGGGCAGGAAATTTTTATGTTTATTTATAATTTATATTATCTATTTAGCTGGTAATGGATTTTGGCGTAGGGTGCTGTGCTCTCTGAAGCTGGGGTAGGATGTAGTGAAAAGTGGTAGTTGCAAAGAGAAAGTTAAGGTAAGCGTTAAGGATCCAACTACTTTAAAGGGTTCAGTCGTTGAAGGATTCTTTCATCCTAAGGGGTGTTTTGGGGCTAGGTTTAGCCACCTTGACTTGCCGGCTTCCGCGCTCGAGGGCAGCCTCATCGGCGACTTAGCCGTCAAGGGTGGGGCCAGAGTCTGGGTTGAGGAGTTGGGCGGGTGTTATGAGGTGTACTACGAGGGGGTCTCTGGGGTTATTCTGTGCTTTGACAGGCTGGAGGCGGGGAGAGGGTGGGGCTATGTGGCTTCCCATAGACCCGGATGGGTTTACCTGGCACTCCCCTCCCTTCGCATGCGCAGAGCCCGTAGGCGCTAATCGGCCGGGGCTAGTTTGGCTAGGAAGTGTCTGACGCCCTTAACTCTTGGCTGCCAGACTATTTTGAGGCCCTTCACTTTCTTGGGGTCTTCGAGGAGTCTGGCCAGGGACTCCGCAACGTACTCTAGCTGTGTGTTGGTGTACGTTCTCCTGGGTATTGCCAGTCTTAGGTACTCGAAGGGCGGGTACTCTATTGCGCCGTCCTCCCTCTCCCTAGCAAAGGCTAGGGCTCCGAGTCCCACTGCCCTAACACCGCTCTCCAGGTACAGGTGTGCTGCGAGTGCGTCGGCGGGGAACTTATCTCTCGGTATGTGGGGTAGGGCCTCGGCGGCGTCAACGTATACCGCATGTCCTCCTATGGGCTCCACTACTGGGACGCCCCGTTCTAGCAGGAGCTCGCCGAGGTATCTAACCTGCTCCACTCTGTGCTTGAGGTAGTCCTCGTCGATCACTTCCCTGAGTCCCTGGGCTATGGCTTCTAAATCCCTGCCAGCCAGGCCGCCGTAGGTTATGAAGCCTTCCTCCAGGACGACGCGGGCGGCCAGTTCCTCGTAGAGGTCCTGATCGCGTGTAGCTATGAAGCCTCCAATGTTGGCTAGGCCATCCTTCTTAGCGCTCATTATGAAGTGGTCGCCATACTTTAGCATCTCCTTGACTATTTCAGGGATGCTTTTGGAGGCGTAGCGGGGATCCCTCTCCTTGATCAGGTAGGCGTTCTCGGCGAACCTGCATATATCCATGACCAGGGGGATCCCGTACTTATCAGCTATCTCCCTGGCTGCCTTAATGTTGTCGATGGAGACTGGCTGTCCTCCTGCAGTGTTGTTAGTTACTACGAATAGTATGAATGCAATGTTCTCGGGACCCCTCTCCTTTATGAGAGACTCCAAAGCGTCGAGGTCCATGTTCCCCTTGAAGGGGTGGCGTAGGTGGGGATCCCTCGCCTCGGGTGTGGGGAGGTCTATGGGCTCGCCTCCCGCGTTAAGTATGACAGCTCTACCCGTGTCGAAGTGTGTGTTGGCTGGTACAACCTTGGCGCCTCTCCTCTCCATAAGTGTGGTATATAATATCCTCTCTGCAGCCCTGCCCTGATGAACTGGTAGAACGTAGTCAACCCCCAAAACTTCCCTGACGGTCTCCTCGAATCTATACCAGCTCCTAGAGCCGGCGTAAGCCTCATCTCCGACCATTAAAGCAGCCCACTGGTATACACTCATAGCCCCTGTACCACTATCTGTAAGGAGGTCTATGAAGACATCCTCGCTACGCAACCTAAAGACGTTCCACCATGCCTCCTCGAGGCGTCTTAGCCTTTCCTCTCTTGGGAGAAGCTTTATGGGAGCAACCGACCTAATCATGAAGGGTTCCACTGGCGGCTTGACCATGCTCATACACCCTCGGTGGGTAGCAAGTGTTTTCATGGTATAAATCCAGGGGATTGAGTCTGTTAGGATGCCCTGAGGAATTAAGGGCGGGAGGGGTGGCGGGCATTGTATAGGATTCAGGGGAGGGTGTTCATAGTATCAGGGTCCAGCCGAGGCATCGGCCGCGCGATTGCTGTGGAGGCGGCTCGTCGGGGCGCAGCAGGTGTTGTGGTCAACTATGTCAGGGGAGAGTCTGATGCTCTAGAGACTGCTAAGTTGGTTAAAGAAGCCGGTTCAGAGGCTATCGTTGTGAAGGCTGATGTTGGTGTCTGGAGTGATGCTAAAAGGCTTGTCGCCGAGGCTGTTTCCAGGTTTGGTAGGTTGGATGTTGTTGTGAATAATGCCGGGATCCTGGAGCCTAAGGAGTTTGCTAAAATGGAGCCCAGGGATTGGGAGGAGATGTTCAGGGTTCACGTGTTTGGTTCGATGAACCTCGCTAGGGCGGCGATAGACTATATGGGAGAGGGCGGAGTGATAGTGAATGTGTCCTCTGTACTAGGTCTTAGGCCCGAAGCCGAGGCAAGCCACTACTCTGCAGCCAAGGCAGCCTTAATAGCTTGGACCATAGCTGTGGCTAAGGAACTCGCGGAGCGCGGCATCAGAGTCTTTACAGTAGCTCCGGGGGGTGTTGACACTAGAATGGCAAGGGTGTGGGGAAGCTTAGACTGGGTTGAAGAGCAGGTACCTTTGAAGAGGCTAGCCTCCCCAGGTGAAATAGCTAAATTAATACTAGATGCCATAGAAAACCCCTACATAACCGGGGACGTGCTCACCATAAGTGGAGGACTCCTCTGAACAGCTCACCCGAGAATCGTTATTCTTAATATGACAAATATATAAAATTTGAACCCTGTAGTTTTACTACTCCCTTACGTCGTCGATCAATGAAGGGTAGCTCCCAGTGTTGTTAGCCTGGGCTCCTCAGGGGCATGAAGTCATAGTTAAGCTGATACACCACGTGGCCGGCAGTTTAGGCGAGGAAGTCAAGATTATGGATTTCTGTGGGACGCACGAACACACGATAGTATCTTCGGGGATAAGAAGCCTCATGCCAGAGAACGTAGAACTCGTCGCAGGCCCCGGTTGTCCCGTCTGTATAACTCCAGCATTCTACGTCGATGCCGCGATAAAGTTAGCTATGGACGGTGTGAGGGTATACACCTATGGGGACGTTTACAATCTACCGGGTAGCGAGCCTCCGGGGTCGAAGAAGCCTAGAACGCTGGCCGACGCAAAAGCCCAAGGAGCGGATGTAGTGATAGTGTATGGTTTAATAGAGGCTATCAAGCACTTCAGGGAGAACCCTAAGGAGTCAGTATTCCTTGCAGTAGGTTTTGAGACCACAGCACCTTCCACAGCATCGGCCGTGGTTAATGGGAGGCTCCCGAGAGAATTTACTATAATCAATGTTCACAGGCTGACGCCTCCCATAATGAGGTACACATTCGAGGCTCACAGAGATGCACCGATTAAAGGCGTGATCGCTCCGGGCCACGTGTCCACTATAGTGGGGGCAATGGCCTGGGAATTTGTGCCAAAAGAATACGGGATCCCCACAGTAGTAGCTGGCTTTGAGCCTATAGACGTGCTGAAGGCTATACTCTCAATACTGATAATGGTGAGGGAGGGGAAGGCTCGACTTGTAAATGAGTACACTAGGGCAGTGACGTGGGAGGGTAACAAGAGGGCTCAGAAGCTCATAGCCGAGTGCTGTGAAGTAGTAGACGCGATGTGGCGCGGTCTAGGGCTCGTACCTGAGAGTGGTCTGGCATTCAGGGACAAATATAAAGTGTATGACGCTCTAAGAGAATATGGTATAAGGGAGCCGACTCCAGAGGAGTGGAAGTACGACCTACCTCCTGGATGCAGATGCGCTGAGGTAACCTTGGGGCTCGCCAAGCCGACAGACTGCCCCCTCTTCATGAAGAGGTGTACACCCGGCACACCCTATGGTCCATGCATGGTAAGCAGTGAAGGGGCATGCGCTGTTTGGGCGCGATTTGGCGGTGGAGGACTGGCTGATGATGTAGCTAAGAGTTTGGGTTTAACGCCAAGCTGAATCGGGTTAGAGGTGGTTAGCAGTGTGCTTGGGAGTCCCTGGTAAGGTTGTGGAGGTTCGTAGCGATGGAGTAGCTCGCGTCGAATTCTCTGATGGCGTGGTTGTCGAGGTTGACGCCTCCACTATAGAGGGCATCGAGCCGGGGGATACTGTGATAGTACATGCCGGGATAGTCATAGCCAAGGTTGATGAAGAAGAGGCTTCCCGTATAACTAGTGGCCTGGAGGAGCTTATTCAGGACTTAGAGAGCAAGGCTGAGGACTTTGAAAGCATGCTTAGGAGGCTGGGTGCTATCAAGGGTTGAGGGCCCCAGCCGCCGCCAGGATAAGGGTAATCGGGCTAGTCCAAGGAGTAGGCTTTCGACCCTTCATCCACAGACTTGCAGCAAAGCTGGGACTCGCTGGTTACGTAAGGAACATGGGTGGGAGCGAGGTACTCATATTCATTGAAGGAGACGAGGCCAGCGTTAGGGAGTTCTCCGAGAGGATGGTGAGGGAGAAGCCGCCTCCAGCTAGGATTGAAGAGTTAACTGTTGAAGATGCGGAGCCTCAAGGGCTGAGAGGCTTCCAAATAATGAAGAGCGCAAAAAGCATAACTGCGAGAAGCGCGATACCTCCAGACTTCGGCATCTGCATGGATTGCATACGGGAGATAAAGAGTCAAAGTGATAGGAGGCGGGGCTATCACTGGAACAGTTGTGCATGGTGCGGGCCTAGATATTCGATGATGTACAAGCTCCCCTATGACAGGGAGAACACCTCAATGGGCAAATATGCCTTGTGCTATGAATGCAGGAGGGAGTACGAGGACCTAGAGAATATTAGGAGGTATCATGCTCAGGGTATTAGTTGTCCAGCTTGCGGTCCTAAGACATTCCTCTTGGACGCTAATGGTAAAAGGCTTAACATAGAGGATCCCCTAGGGGAGGCTGCTAGACTCTTAGAGGAGGGCCGCATACTTGCGATCAAGGGCTTAGGAGGCTATCACATAGCTGGACTTGCTAGTGATGACGCTGTTGTAGAGAGGATTAGGAAGATAAAGTGGAGGCCGACCCAGCCACTCGCCTTGATGGTTAGAGACTGCGAGGTCGCGTCGAGACTCGTCGAGTTAAGTGAAGAAGACTGCAATGTGTTATGGTCGCCAGAGAGGCCTATACTTCTCCTCAAGAAAAGGCCCGATGCACCTGTTTCAAGGCTAGTGGCACCCGGCTTAGACACGCTTGGAATAATGATGCCGTATACAGGCCTGCAAGTCCTACTTCTTGATATGATTAGCGATGGATTCCTGATAATGACTAGCGGAAATAAGCACGGGCTCCCCATGTGCACAAACCTCGAATGCCTACTAGATCAGCTAGCCGGGGAGGTGGACTACATCTTAGAGCATGACAGGGAAATAGTGCATAGAGTCGATGATAGCGTGCTGAGGAAGACGGGGAAATGGATTGTCTTCCTGAGAAGGAGCAGGGGATATGCTCCCTACTGGATTAGGGTCCCATTTAGGCTTCCAGACTTAATCGCATTAGGGGCTGAGCTTCAAACAGCTGGGGCAGTGGCGTTCGAGGACAAGGTAGTCTTAACCCAGTATATAGGAGATCTCGACGTGCCAGCCCAGCTCGAGGAGTTGGAGCGCGAAGTTAAATGGCTCGCTGGCCAGTATAAACTGAAACCTGAGTTCATAGTGATAGACGCACACCCGGCATACTCGAATAGACGCATCGCACCGATCCTGGCTGAGGAGTTCCAAGCAGATAGCATAATTGAGGTCCAACACCACCATGCTCACGCAGTGTCAGCGGTAGCTGAGTGGAGTGAAAGCCCTGAGGATCCCCACCCGGCTGTTGCTGTTGACGGCACAGGCTACGGTCTCGACGGCATGATCTGGGGCGGGGAGGCGCTAGTGGTTGAAGGCGGTGAATTCGAGAGAGTGGCTCACATAGGCTACTACCCTCTGCCTGGCGGCGACGTGGCAGCGAAAAGACCAGCCCGTGTGTTGGTGGGTATTCTCTCAATGGGCTATACTCTAACCGAGGTCGAGGAGATCCTAGGAGGGCTGGGGGTTCTGGGCAGAGGGATAGGAGAGGAGGAGTTGAGGGTAACTTACATGCTTTCCAGGCAGCCGGGATTCAGGGCAAGCAGCGCGGGCAGGCTGATAGATGCAATTGCCGCGCTCCTAGGCGTGGCCTTCGAGAGGACGTATGAAGGGGAACCTGCTATACGTCTGGAGGCCTGGCTGCGGATGAAAAAGGCAAGGCCCTTGAAGAAAGCCGAGCCCCCAGTTAAGGGTTCAACTCTAGATCCTCTAGGTGTTATAGAGTATGTGTTAAAAGGGCTAGAAGAGGGCAGGGCGGCTGAGGCAGCAGCCACTGCGCTGTACTGGATAGGATTCTTCCTTGCATCAAGTGCACTAAACGAAGTCAGGGCTCCATTAGCCTTCAGCGGGGGAGCCGCTGTAAACGATTATATAGCTGAAGGCGTGGTGGACGCCGCGGAAGAAGCGGGTGTCAGAGTGCTCTATAACAGACTGGTCCCACCCGGTGATGGAGGGATAGCGCTGGGCCAGGCAGTTATAGCGGGCCTCATGACTAAAAAGTAGTAAGGGGTCAAGATTAGTGAAGCTGATAGCAATTGTGGGCGGCCTAGGATCCTCGACTGCATTTTGCCTAGCTGAGGAAGCGAGGAGAATTCACGGGACGAGGATAAGGGAGTGCGTATTAGCCGACGCTACTATAGACGCTGCAACCCTGATAACTATGCTCGACCACTACAAAGCTGAAGAGTTGGTGTTGGTTTTCGCTTGCACCTCATGTTCTGAAGACTTTTATTTCCAAGTAGAGCCTCGACTTGTGGAAGCTCCGCCAAGGGACCCTGATATGATAGTAAGAACACTGTGGCCAAACCTTACTGGAAGCCTTGACCCTAACTCATACATTGAGGCGCTGAGGCTGCTTTATAACCGTGAATTTAAGGTTTACATGATTAGGCCTAGGAACGATTGTAAGGAGGGTATTCAGCTAGTCATCGGTCGTGAGTGCTAGTAAACGTGGGAGACCATTAGTGAGCCAGCCAGCAATCTCTGACTCGAACTCCTGGGGGCTCACTCCCATCCACCGGGCTATCCACCCAGCAGTAACGGACGCTGACCCGGTAGCGACGTCGTACCACGCCACTATGGCCTCGGTGGGTTTATGTCTTACAGTAAGCCACACTCCATCGTCGATGGATAGGATTTCGCAACATTCATCTCCCGCCAGCACAGAGGCCTTGCCAACGAAGAACCTCTCGATTCGGTGGCTCCACACATCTGCTTCAACCTGGTTGAATAGAGCGTCATTAACCGTGAATGCTCTAATCACCATCCAGGGATAGGATTCAATTAAGCCAAGGTTATCGTCTACAATGCCGATAACGCTGTCTACAGTCTCGTAGAGCGGGGATAGGGCGAGACTGAATGTTTTCCGGCTTCCCAGCCTCTCTAAGATCAAAACCCTGAAAACGCCGCTTCCGCGAGGCCCCTCAGCCCTCAGGATTCCCGGAGATACTTGCCGCGCATAAACCGGAGCTCCTGCCATGGCTGCACGCTTAACTATATCGACGGCTATACTGCCAAGCTGAAGCTTATCTCGCCTGGACAGCTTCCTCACAAAACCACCCATAACCTAATGCTCTCACAATCTTCTCTCTTTAAACGCCGCTAGCATACGCGTAGAATTTCCGGTGTCAGATGCTTGCATGAGTGGGCTATAGCGGAGGCGATCTCGCGGGAGGTAGAGGCTAATTTAGAAAAGGCCAGGATCAGAAGGGTTAAGGTTATACTTGGTGAGCTTCAGAACATAGACTTAGATGTTTTAAAGCAGTACCTTGAAATGATGTTAAGAGATGTAGCACCTAATGTTGAGATTGACTATGAGACTGAAGAGGCTGTTTTCAAGTGTAGAAGGTGCGGATACACGTGGACCTTGGCAGACTCCAGCCTCTCTGAAGAAGAGAGGGAGGCCATACACTTCGTACCCGAGGCAGTAAGGGCCTATGTTAAGTGCCCCAAATGCTCTTCTCCAGACTTTGAGGTTCTACGCGGCAGAGGAGTTAGACTAATCTTCGAGGTGGAGTAGCCTTGAAGATTTATGAGAAAGATCCCCGGATATCTAGAATAAAGCGTGAGCTCTCTGACAGGAGAGTAATATTGGTTACCGGTGCCAAGGGAGGCGTAGGTAAGACTGTAATCTCAGCCCTCCTCGGACTCGCACTTAGTGAGAGGGGGAAGAAGGTACTCCTGGTTGATGCTGATGTCACCGATCCAAACCTACACGTAATCATAGGTGTAGACCCTGAGAAGGTAAAGCCCGGTGAGGCTAAGGGCATTGAGCCCTTGACCCTAACGGATAGGATAGGGTACATAGGCCTGGCGCCCTACACTATGAACAGGCCAACACCCTTAAGGGGGCCTGAAGCGGTTGATGCCGTACGAGAACTCCTAGGAGCCCTAGACTATAACGGGTACGAGTACATTATTATAGACACACCACCAGGACTAGACGATGTTCTAATGGATTTAATACACCTCACCGGAGACCATGCCTTAGTGATAGTTGTCTCGACGCCTTCAAGAATGTCTCAAGACAGTACGAGAAGGTTCATGGCTCTCCTCAAAGACCTAAACGTGGAAAACGTAGTGAATGTAGTCAATGATGTTATAGGGATAGGCCGGAGCGGCAGAGATAGTTTTAACGTGCCACACGATGCTTTATTAGAAGAGGCGCTGGGGTCGATAAAGAGACTTAAGAACACGGAGGCATATAATGCTATAGTGAGGCTTGCAGAGGCTGTAGATCCTTGAGGCGCGACGTACTGGCTAAGATGCTGGGTGAACTATATAAACTAGTAAAGATCATAGAGGAACCTGTAGAGGAGGTTAAAAGGCAGGCTTTAGAGCCTGTCGAGAATGTCTATAGGGATGTACTGCTTTCTTCTCTATATAGATTAACAAAGCCCAAAGAGCCGAGTCTAGACGAGCTTAAAGAGCGAGTTAAAGAGGCTCTCGGCGTCGACCTCGAAGAGTTCCTAGTTCAATATCGCGAGAAAGTAAAGGAGTCTTCGGAGAAGAATAGCGGGTTAGGCTAGGTGGTCCACTAGCCATTTGGCTAGATGCACCGGGTTGACGCCATCCACCCCAGAATCTCTTACAACAATTATATCGTCTAAGCAGCTGAACACGTGGCGACCCGGGCTTGTTTCGACTGCCTGTCGTGCCAGATAAGCTCCCACCCTTTTGATGTGGTCTATTATTGTCTTTTCGAACTCGCTAACATTGGTAACTATGTCTACACCCAGCACCTCGCCCAGCTTCTCCCTAACATATGGGCAGAGTAGTGAGAGCCAGCCAGCCCCCGCGTATGGCCACATTAAGTGTTTATCATAGGGTTTAGCTGTTGCTTCAACTAGCTTTGCCCCGGCAGCCACTCCACCTCTGGTATCAATGTTGCAGCTGGGTATGTATGTTGCTCTACCCCACTTTAGGAACGGTGGAATGCCCTCCTCACTATAGTAGTCATAAATTAAGTTTGCGATGTGAACTACTTCGAGGCCTGCGGGTTTCCTAGCTTTGTAGTAAGTGAATGCAAACTTCAAGTCATTGTATGGGTAGCCTCCGTCCAGGACTATGAGGGTCCTCGCCCTCCTCGAAAGCGTGTAGGTGTAGACGAACTCTGCGACTTTCCTGGCACTCTCATAGTGCCCTAAGGTTAACGCTAATGGTGGACGTATGCCGAGAGGCCTGTCGGGTAGGGCATACTTTACACCTATCTCGTCTAGAATTGTCAGGTAGAGATCGGTGGACTCTCTGTCCACGAAGGCCGAATAGATGTCAAGGAGTATAAGGTACTCGGCCTCACCGGGCTCCGCAGTCTTATGCTTCTCCCTTAAACTGCTAACTACTTCGTTCCATTGCTTCATTATGTGATCTGCGGGTCTTTCTATTAACATGCTCTCAAGTCTTGCGAGAATGTTGAGAATCTGCGGCGCTAAACCAGCTCTAAAGAGGACCGAGCGAAGCATGTTAATGAGCACGCCAGAGTCTATGCCATGCGGGCAGGTATAATAGCACCAGCCACAGTTGCTGCAATGGTATGCTAGGTCGTAGATTTTCATTACCTCCTCTCTAGTTTGAGGTAAGCTGGCGCCCACTAATCTTCCGAGGATCTTGCCGCTGATAGTTGACGTCGCCTTATAGAGCTTCCTCATTTCATCAGCCATCTTGGCTGGGGAGTAATTCTTGTCAATGCCCATATAGAAGGGGCACGCTGTGGCGCATGCTTCACAGTCGTTACAGCCTTCAAGGAAGTGAAGTTCCGGCATACCGAGGTATTCATCGATAACTTCAAGAGTCTCGGACTCTAAAAGCCCGCCTTTTTTACCCGTTTGAAGTGCTCTGGCATTCATCTTCTCGCCCTCCTTCTCCTCCTAACGGGGACTAATCTTCCTCCTTCGAGTGCTGCACCCCTCATCCACGTACGATCCACCCACTCGACGAACTTACCGAAAAACATGCCAAAGACGAAGTGCCAGTACTTGGTGAAGGGTATCAGAGCCAAGAAGAGGCCTGCGAGGGTGATGTGCGCACCTAATATTATCCTGTAGGAGACGACGCTCGTTGATGAGAGGAAATATTCGTGGTGTGCCGCTAAGACTCCAGTTACTAGTATGAGTGCCAAGTGGATGAGCATGATCAGGTCGCTGGGCCTATGTCCGTGGCGAATGAGGCCGTACGTCTTTTCTCCAATCTTTATACCAATCGCGGCTAGGGCTATTGCCGCTAAGACATCACCATTAAGAATTATGGTGAGTGGACCCCACAGTGAGTGCTGCTGGCCCGACGTGGCTGTAGCAGAGAGTTCTTCAAGTACAGGCATGGAGCCCGTAGCTGGTGAGAGGGGAATAGAGAGTGGCCATAGGATCCTGTAGGGTGGGAAGTAGTATGCGTAAAACGCTACATGCTGGCCCAGTAGGAATATTAGAGGTATCAGTCCCACCATGTGAACAGCGGCAAGGCCTATTATAATGTTCTTCCTATTCTTGAATATGGCGTAGAGTGGTGGGTAGATATATACGTTTATAGCCCCGAGAATGAGGTTGACTATCCCTGTTCTCTCCCTGCTTGCTACCCACTTCTTTCTTCTAAGCGCTAAGATTAGGCGAGACACTTTATAGGTGAATCCCATGACGAATACGACTATCGCCGCAGGGAATATGACGTATATCGAGAGGCTATAAAGGTCTCCGGGATTAGTGTTGAATGGAGGGGAGATAGACAGGGTCAAAGCTCACCCCCCTACACAGTGCATGCAGGCGTTATGAGCCTCCGTATCAGTCTGACTTTCCTCCCTTTGCTGAGCACTGTTGAGTGCACGGCACACGCGAGGCACGGGTCGAAGCTTCTTATGGCTCTCACGAAGTCTAGACCCGTCCACTGCTCTGGCGGCGTCTCCTCCGTGACGACCGTGTTAGCGGCGGCTAGCTCGAAGGGGCTCATCCCGTACTTGTCTGAGGGGCTTACATTGCTCGTCGTGGGAGCCTGTATCTGGAGATTGAGTATCTTGCCACCTTTCTGTACCATCCAGTGCCTTACTGCTCCTCTAGGCGCTTCTACGCTCCCGAAGCCTCTTGTTATCCTCTCCGGCGGCTTCCACGGGTTACTTGTCTCGATCCTACCCTGCTTTGCTAGGTACAATGCATTCTCTAGGTTCATCCATGCAGCCGCTATGTCTATGAGGAGATTGAATGCCCTGGCATATAGCCTCTTAGTAGTCGAACTATAATCTGGTACCACCCACTCGAAATCCATCGGCTCAGTCACAGCTGGAGGTAGATCCTCGGCGCCACCGGATCGTGGCAGTGTAACCTTTAGCTTGCCGCCGCCTCCGAAAGGCCCTCCAACGAGGGCTGTCACTTTTAGTCTTATGATTGGGCCAACCTCGAAGGGTATGATCTTGCCGTTCTTCCAAACTAGCCTGACCGTGGTGGCCCAACTATACTTCGACGCCCAGTCCTTGGCGCTACGTTTGGGCACAGTGATCTTATTCCACGGGTGGTAGACTGGGTCTACGTGGCCCCAGAGTAGCTTGTTACCTATTGGGTCTTCCTCACTGTAAAACTCGAGCTTGCGCACCTTGTCGCCCCATTCCTCGTAGAAGCTTTTCTCCACGTGCTCCATATGGCTGGCGCTGATCTCCGTGTATTTTGTGCTGACGAGTTCACCGTCTATTATTATGCCTGGCTTAACTAGCCTGCTGGCAGCGACTTCATCCATCATAGCGTAGAAGTCCTCGGGTTCGGCGTATCCTATGCTGCCCAGTACGGCCGGGTCGTCGAAGAGGCCTGTTGAGACGCCTGTTATCCTGTCATAGGTCTTGCCTTGCTCTCCATATCCTATGTTCTCGTAGAACGTTAGAAGGTCGTGCCAGACATAGAAGTTGAACTTAGCCCATGCGGTAAGTTTAGTTAACCTGAAAGCGTAGCCCATCAGTAGATATTCTGCGTTTGTTAGGTCTGTTGATATTCCGCCTGGTATTAGGGTTGAGGGGTGGCTGTGCCTGCCGTATATGAGGACCCCCGCCTCCCTGGCGATTCTCTGGTATTTGAGTGCTAGCTTCCACATGACCCCGTTAATTGGGTTGAGTGCTTTCATTATGTCGGCTATAGTCGTGAAGCCATGCACATCCCTATGCTCGGCCAGAGTCCTCTCAGCCTCCCGCCAAACACTAGGAGTAAGCTTAGACACAACAACCTCGCTGAAATCAGGGCCCTCAAGCATGTTGAGTATGATACTATGGTCGTAGATGTGGTCTGTCGCTGCGAAAGCAAGATTTCTTAAAGCCACGCCCATGGGTTGCGGTGCCACGCCATACACTATGTCTGCGGCAACTACGTCAGCATTAGCGTGGCTTGCCCCGCAGACACCGCAAATACGGCTTGTGATGTGCACAGCGTCCTCTGGTGGCCTGCCGAGAGTAAAGACCTCAAATCCCCTAAACATCGTGACGAAGCTCCTGACTTCATCCTTTACAGGCTTCCTGGCGTCCGCGTCGATGACTAATCTTAAGCCGAGATGACCCTCAATACGGGTTATGGGGTCAATAATCATCTCCTTAAGGCGCAGTGGCACGTATAATCACCCCTATTTACTTCTCCCCTTCACTTCCACCCTTGGTTCTCCTGCGCTTGAGGAAGCGGTCAGCTGCAGCTGCCAAAGCTGCTCCTGCAATTGCTGCTACGCCCAGATCAACGGTTAGAGCCTTCGTCGAGATCCTTTGCACAGCATTCAACGGCTTATAGAAGCCTTCAAAGGAGTCGGTGAACCCTGGCATGGTGCAGCCTATGCAGACTCCGCCCGTCCTCGTCGGCCCGCCGACACCGTTAACCCATCCAACCTTATTCCACGGGCAATTGCTTACAGGCCCCTTGCAGCCAACAGCAAATAGGCACTTGTAATCAGACTCGCCAGGGTATTCTCTGAAGTCTCCTGCAGCATATGAACCTGCCCTAGGGCACTGCTCGTGCACTGTGGGGCCGTAGATAAACTTAGGCCTCCAATACTCGTCAAGCTCTGGGAGTGGAAGCACGCCTTTGACCCATAATACGAGGTTGGCGAGGACTCTCAGCTGGGCGTTGCCGTTGGCAGGGCATCCGGGCACAGCGACAGCGGGCCTGCAATTAGCCTCTCCTGGCCTGGCGGGCGTACATTTTCCGTAAACGAAGTTCCTGAATGGCGCTGCCTCTTCAAGTAAATCAACTAGGCCCTTGAACCCCCTAACCTTGTCTGGGAAGAAGCCTACTCCACCGGTAGGGCTAGGGCTGAAACCCATTTTCTTATAGTACTCGTGGTCGTTGAAGCCAGGTGGGGCTTCCAATACCTTATTAGCTACAACACCGCCGTAGCTTGCGCAATTCCCTACTGTTACAACTGCCGCGGCTCTAGGTAGAAGCCTCCTAAGCCACTCCATACACGTAACTTCCTTGCCGTTCTCTTCTCCTATGAAACATAAGAGGTCACTATGTGGAGGGCCGCCTGCCTTAGTATCAGGTGGGACGCTTCCCTCAAGCACCAATACGAATGGATCCAGTTTACCTGCTGCAGCTTTACGAAGTATGTTGAGAGCACTCTCGCCCCACTCAGGCATTACTGTTTCGTGGAAGAGGAGTTTAACAGTCCCTGGCCCAGCCAGGCTGGATGCACCACCTAGAATATCAAGGATGTCTGGGTCAGCAGCTTGAATCAGCGCAGTTGTATTACCTGCACAGTCTTGGGCCTCGAACCATACAATGTTAATTTCTCCCGACTTGACTGTTTCAGCCATGGCTCTAATAGCTTCCCTCCAGTCCACTGATAGAAGGGCGGCAGTAGATCCTGCAAGTTTCAGGAAGTCTCTCCTTGACACTTTAACGTTGTTAAGGACCATGGGAAGGATCTCACCCTTTGAATGCGTCTAATGAAGAAAAAGTATTTATAGTTATCCATTGCAGATATACTGTGTTTTCATATATAATATAATTTTCACTTAATTCCGTTGTCACGTTTCTACATATATCGATATAACCTAAGGAGATTGAGAAAAGAAGTATAAGTCAATTGACTAATATAAACTGTAGTGTTGTAGCTCCTGGCTGTTGTGGGTGTGCGTAATGGGCAAGCCATTAATTCTCGGCGTGGGAAACACCATGTATGGTGATGATGGGGTCGGCTATTGTGTAGCTAGAGCTATGAGGGCATGTTTCCCGCCCACTCTCGAAGTGGACGTGGAGCCGCGGCAAACTGTTAGTTTGGGCGACTCGGCCCTCCTTCTGGATCGAAGGGTCGCGGTTATCATTGATGCGGGTGTTGACATTGATTATATTGGGGTTTACGAAGTAGGCGATAGTGATGAGTTACCTATACGTTTGGAGGATAGTCATAGCGTTGACCCCATTAAACTAGTTGAGGTGGCCAGTGCAGCTGGCTTCAGGGGAAAAGTATTCTTAGTCCTTATACCTGTCAGGGATACGGAGTTCGGAAAAGGGTTAAGCAGGTATGCCTTGAAGAATGCGGTCAAGGCTGCTGTTATAGTCTGTAATTTACTGGAAATCAATGTATGCCCCATTGAGTGTATCGAGGAAAGAATGAGAGATTGCCTTGGCGAGCCGCTTATTGACTAGCAGATTCTGGGCACTATCTCTCCGCTAGGTGGTTCGATAAGCCTGAAGCCACCTACGATGGTGCGTGATATGACTATTCCTTTATGTCTAGGATCTCTGGGCATCTTAGCCTCGCCGATTATCTTTGCATTCTCATAGCCTTTTTTAATCATGAAATCGAGGACTTCTCCAGCTACATCTTTGTCTACGGCTAGGACTGCGACGCCCTCGCTTGCAAGCGATAATGGGTCGATGCCTAACACCTCTGAGTACTTCCTAACTTCTTCCCTTACCGGGACTTGGGTTTCATCTATTGCTATGACTACGCCATTCTTCGACGCCCAATCGTTGAGAAGCATAGCTAGACCTCCTCGCGTCGGATCACCGGCAGCGTGAATGTAATCTCCATATTTTTCTATTAATGGTATCATGAGGTCGGTCAGCGGCTTTACATCACTTTTAACTTCAAGGTTGAGGCCGAAAGCCTTTCTAGCGGATAGAATCGCTGCTCCATGATCTCCAAGATATCCACTAACTATGATTTTATCGCCGTCCTTGATGTTATTGTCGCGAATGGGTTTAAGGATAACGCCAATCCCGGCTGTTGTTATAATCATCTTGTCCACGTTACCCTTAGGTACTACCTTGAAATCGCCCCCAATAATCGCCACACCGTTCAACGCGAAGGTCTTGATCATACTGTCAAGGATCCTAGCTAGCGTCTCGGTCTCAAGCCCTTCTTCTGCAACGACCGCGTCAAGCGCCGCTATTGGCTTAGCACCCGCCATGAGTAGGTCATTTATTGTACCGCTTGCAGCGAGCACTCCAAGGTCTCCTCCAGGAAATATTATAGGATCTACAGTGTAGGAGTCTATGGTAACAGCTATGGTCTTGCCGCCAACGGGTATAGTTGCTGAGTCGTCGAGGAGGTCTAGGCCTGAACCGCCTTCCACTTTCCATAGTTCTTTCGGCACGAGTGCCTTAACAAGCTTCTCTATCACGTCAGAGGTTTCCCTACCCCCACCGCCATGGGCTAGAAGGATCCTTGGAGTAAGGAGTCTTCTCGCGGCTATTCTCCACTTCTCCATTAGGAGCCAACCCGGAAACAGATTATGCGGCTCAGTGATTTTTTATTTTTAGCTAATATGGCGTGGGACTCAAGTTTTCTCTACCTTGAATTCAACTACTTTGTTAATAGCTAACTCTAGAGCCCTAGCCAAGGGGGCGTATTCCGGCCTATTCTTCTCGATACACGCCTTAAGCTTCGCGAGCCACGGCTGAATATATTTCCTCGCGAAGCGTGCCGCAGCCTGTGGGTCTTGGTCTATTATTGATGAGAGGAATTCGAGCATCACAGGTAGGAAGTCAGGTAATTCTTTGCTGACTGGTATATCGAAGCCTTTAGACTTATATCTCGCCTTTATTTCGAGGAGGTATGATCCTACTTCGCTTTGTTTGTCTTTGAGTGTATAGTAGTGAGCGTAGAGGGCGCATTTCACAGGCATCTCGAATACGGAGACGTAGAGTTCATCAGCTTTATCTAGGTCAAGTTTTTTCAGGAACGCATATATGAGACCGGCTATCTCCTCGTCTTCGCTTGATAGTAGATCTCTAAGATTCTCGGCTTGTCCTGCAAGTTCACGAAGCTCATGTCCTGGATAGCTGAATAGTAGTGAAAGAGTTTTGAGCGTGTACTTCATGGCATCTTCCCCCTCACGCTCATGCGAGTGTTAATCTCTGCAAGGTATAGGCCAGCTAGGGATATTATTTGGTTCGAAAGTTGGAGCCTAGGCCCTGTGAGTAGAAGGCCGTACCGCCCCCACGACGGTTCAGCTATTGAGTACAGAATGATGCCCACAGGTAAAAGCCATGGACTAACTAGCCCCATACCGAATATCAATATTTGACCCATTATGTATGGGTTAGCTATTGTTGGTATGAGTGTCAGCACAGCTAGCGGTAGACTCCACTTGAGTGCGTGCACTCTTTTACGGGTTATGAATGGGAGTGGTGCTGCGACCCAGAGCGCCTGGGATATATAGTGGATAATCGGGCTTGTCGATATGGAAGTTGCTGCGAGGAATATCACTGCAAAGGACTCAATAGCTCTTCGGCGATCTTTTAAAGCTAAGAGTAGAGCAAGCACGGGAAGTAGCCAGTAAAGCTTCACTATATTAAAGTAATCGGTTACAAGTAGGATAACAAAGATAGTAGCAAAAGCTAGTGAGGATAAACTCTTCTTTTTGGTGGCCTGCAGTGCTATGATTACAAAACCTAATAGGGTTGTGGCGTTGAGGGCGAATCGGCCTCCATACGTTGTTGCAACAGCTAGTATGTCGAGCATCTTACTGTGTGGAATGAAAATTAATATCCTAATTAATATCCTATTTAATATTAATTCAATCATGTAGACTATTAAAAGTAACCTAGCTAGGAGTGCTTCAGAATTAGTGTGTTTACCGTCATTGTCGCCTTGCAAGCCCTTACACCACGCCTGTTATTCAATGATGCCGACTCACATTGATGCACACACTCAAAAATTGAGGTATAGGTTGTGGAGTAGAAAAAGATAGGAGGAGTGTTTAAGTTGTGAGGGCCTTCTTCCGGGCCACGAAGACTATTAGCGCGATTATCGTTATTGCTAGGGCTGCTATGAGGCCGACTACTGCGCCTTTTATTGCTGGCGGGATCACCTCAACGGTCGTAGTGCTGGTAGTCGTGGTTGTGGTTGTCACGGTCTGAGTTGGAGCCGGTGCTGGGGCTGCTACTCCCTCAAGCTTTAACGTGTACCAGCCGCTGGTGGTCTTTGATCCTCCTCTCTCGTGTAAGGAGCCCTCCCACCTAGCAAAGGCTACGCTGATGGACTCGCCTGGCTTGAGGCTTGGAACCATGGGGTCAGTGGAGCCCATGGGCCGTATTAATACGAGCTTCCACGAGCCATTCTCATACTTTGCTTCGGCCTTCCAAATCTGAGCCTCGGGTGGTAGCTTCTCTATGGGGCTCGTAGCGGTTGATTGAAGGCCCAGCGCTTCCCTCTGGCCTGGCTTCTGGCCGTAGGCGCTTCCAGCCACCAGGTTTTCGACTCCCTTCCCTGCCCTCCAGAACACTATGTTCACTGGGTTGGCTGTATCACCCATACAGATATATGGCATTGCTCCAGTGTTTACTGGGAACTGGACTGCTATGGCATCACCAAAGCTATACAGGTCTCCTGGAGCCCCTTCGACATCTTTGGAGTCATCACTCCACTCTATGTATATAGCAAGGTGTGTACCGTTATGCGCTGCTGTCACGGACAATGTCCTAGCTTTGGTATCAAGGCTAAGCGGGTAAACTATTAGCTGAGCTGTGAGGGGGATCTGAGCCTTGTCTAGCTGGCCCCAGAGCTGTGCGTCAGGGTCCATTGGCAGAGATCCCTGGATGTATGGCACAGCTATTTCAGCTGCCTGGGAAGTAGCTAATATGACGCCTAGACCTGTGGATACAGCAGCTACTACTAGGACCGCAATTAGCCCGGCCATCCATGATCTCTTCATGCGTCTCACCTCCCACTCGCCTTCTTTGGCAGCTTCATCCTCAGCTCTACCTTCCTCGTCGGTATGATCCATCTGTTCCTGCCGAGGGCTAGCCATCTGTACATCTTGTCGGCATCCTCTAGGTTGAGTCCGTTCTGTTCTAGGACGTATGCGGCTTCTGCCTTGCTCTTGCCTTCTACTTCGACTAGCCTGAAGAATTCTCTGATCGCTATGAGCCTCTTAAGGGCCTTTCTAACCTCCTCTTCGTTGCCAGCGGCAAACATGTTGGCTAGATACTTAATCGGTATCCTGAGCTTGTCGATGGTGGGTATCAGTGTGTCATAGTCGGCGGTATACTTACCTCTAGCGTCTAGGGCAGTTATCACTGGGTTTAGTGGGGGCACGTAGAACACCATTGGCAGAGTCCTGAACTCTGGGTGGAGAGGTAGTGCTATCTCCCACTTCTTGAACATGTAGTACACTGGGCTCTCTTGCGCTGCCTTAATGAAGTTCTCCGGGACGCCGTCCGCCTTAGCCTGCCTGATAACGTCGGGGTCGAATGGGTCTAGTATTATCTCACGCTGTACTCTCACCAGGTCCTGCTCGGGCGCTGATGCTGCCTCCAGTACTTTTTCTTCGTCATAGAGGACTACTCCCATGTATCTTATCTTGCCTACGCAACTCAGGGTACAGACCGTGGGCTGCCCGGTCTCGACTCTCGGGTAGCATAGGATACACTTCTCGCTCCTGCCTGTCTTCCAGTTGTAGTAAACCTTCTTGTAGGGGCATGCAATCGTACAGAATCTGTAGCCCCTGCACCTCTTCTGGTCTATGAGGACTATGCCGTCCTCAGGTCTCTTGTAGATGGCCTTCCTTGGGCATGCTGCGAGACACGCGGGATTGAGGCAGTGATTACATATTCTGGGCAGGTAGAACATGAATGTGTTCTTGAAGTTGAAGTATATCTCCTTCTCCAGAGTCCTCCAGTTGGGATCCATTCTGCCGTAGATGTTAGCGCCAGCCAGGTCGTCATCCCAGTTGGGGCTCCACTTGATGTCCATGGGCTCGCCGGTGTAGGCATTTATCGGGTTAGCTACTGGCTGTTTGTCTTGTAGCTGGTCGGTGAATAGTGCCTCATAGTCATAATCGTATGGCTGATAGTAGTCGGTTATCTTAGGGGGATCCCTTTTCTTCATGACTTCGAGTCTCAGCTTGAGCTTACCGTTCTCTAAGACCCAGCCTCCGCCGTACTTGTCTTGGTCCTCCCAGGTCTTGGGATAGCCTACGCCGGGCCTAGTCTCTACGTTGTTCCACCAGGCGTATTCCTGGCCCTCCCTGTTGGTCCAAACATGCTTACAGGTAATGCTACAGGTGTGGCATCCGATACACTTGTCAAGGACCATGACCATCGAAACCTGGGCTCTCACCATTCCCATTCACCCCCAGCCGGGGCTAGGAAACATCTGAGCCCAGTTTCTCGTGTAAGTATACGATGACCATTGTGTCTCTGTTGACACCAGTGGGTCCATAGTAGTTGAAGAAGTAACTTAGCTGCGCATAGCCGCCCACCATCTTCGTTGGCTTGAGGTCTACTCTGGTTGTGCTGTTGTGTATGCCGCCCTGCTTTCCGGTGAGTTTGCTTGTCTTGATGTATACGTGCCTCTCCTGTGCGTGATACATTATCGCTACGCCCTCAGGAATCCTGGGGCTCGTAGCAACTCTAGCTACTATGACGCCGTTATCGTTGACTATCTCTACCCAGTCATTGTCCTTTATACCGGCCCACTCAGCGTCCTTATCGTTGAGCCATACGACCTGCCCTCCTCTGAATAATGTTAACATCCTCAGGTTGTCCCAGAAGGTGCTGTGTATGTTCCACTTGCCGTGTGGCGTCAAGTAACGGAGCAGCAGGTACCTCTTTCCATTGGCCTCAATCCTGTGGCTACCATTCACTGCAGTAATGCCCAGCTTAGCCGCTACCTTCTCTATGGCTCCAAGCTTTATTGCATCGAGTGGTGGCTTATATGTTGGAAGCATCTCGCCCATCTCCAGGAACCAGTCGTGGTCAATGTAGAAGTGCTGTCGACCCGTGAGCGTCCTCCAGGGTATTAGTTTCTCAGTGTTCTGAGTGAAGGGAGCGTAAGTTCTGCCTGGCGCTTCAATACCGCTCCATATGGGTGAGGTGTGGGCTCTCCTCGGCTGACTTACTATATCGTCGAACTTTATGCGCTCCACGCTCTTGACTAGGTCTCTGAGATACATTCCAGTCTTAGCCTCTACGGAGGCGAATGCTCTCTCGGCTAGCTTGCCGTTTGCCTCGGGGCTTAGCGCTAGGATTACTTCGGCTGCATATTTGTCTTTCTCTAGGCTGGGACAACCATCGGGACACCCATCCCAGTATACGGTTCCCAGCTCTAGCTTTAGCTCTTCATACACGTCGCTTGTATCGTAGCTTACTCCCTTGGCTCCAGCCGCTTTGGCCCCGGGACCTAGTGAGATGAACATATTGTACACATTCTTGTAGTCTCTCTTTACAACCTTCAGGTCCCACATAGTCTTGCCAGGTATCGGGTCCGTCTCGCCTTTCCTCCAGTCCTTGACTACACCGTAAGGCTGGGCTAGCTCCATTGTTGTATCGTGCCATAGCGCCCTTGCCACAATGTCTTCAACAGGCTCTGGGAAGTGTTTGGCGGCCAGCTCGCTGAACTTCTTCGCTAGCTCCTTGAATATGTCCCAGTCGGTCTTGGACTCCCATAGCGGGTCGACTGCCGGAGTGAACGGGTGTATGAAGGTGTGGAGGTCGGTCATGCTTAGGTCGTACTTCTCGTACCAGGTAGCGGCTGGTAATACTATGTCGGCGTAGATTGGTGTCGTGGCCATCCTGAAGTCTATCGCCACCAGTAGGTCAAGCTTACCCTCTGGGGCGGGATCCCTCCAAGTGACCTCCTTGACCTTGCCCTTAGCCTTCTCCTCAGCCATGACCTGGGACATCGGGCTACCGAGGAAGTGTTTCAGGAAGTACTCGTGGCCCTTACTGCTTGAGCCTAGTATGTTTGCTCTCCACACAAACATCACTCTTATCCAGTTCTCCGGAGCGTCGGGGTCCTCTATCGCTAGCTTCAGCTCGCCCCGCTTGAGTAGCTCGACCACGTACTCTATGGGGTCCTTGCCCTGCTTCCTGGCCTCCTCGGCAAGCTTGATTGGGCTCTTGTTCCACTGCGGGTAGAATGGTAACCAGCCCAGCCTGGCGGCGATCACGTTGCAGTCCATAGGGTGGTTGCACTTGATCCTGCCATTTATGTCAGCGTAGGGTGGAGCTATGTACTTGACCTCCATCGGGTCGTATCTCCACTGGTCGGTGTGGACATAATAGAAGCTTGGGCTGTTCTGGTGCCTCGGCGGTTTGACCCAGTCAAGGGCGAACGCGACCTTAGCCCAGCCCGCTAGGGTCCTGATCTTCTCCTGACCGACGTAGTGCGCCCAGCCTCCTCCGTTCCTGCCCTCAGCGGCCGCAAGCTTCACTAGCATGAGAATGCTCCTGTAGTATAGGTCTGCGTGGTACCACTGGTTCACGCCAGGACCAAGCATTATCATTACTCTACCGCCACTCTTGAGTGAGGTATCGGCGAACTCTCTGGCAAGCTTGATGACTAGCTCCCTGGAGACCCCTGTTATCTCCTCCTGCCAGGCAGGGGTAAACGGCTTGGGATCGTCGTAGCTTGTTGGATAATCGCCGCCGAGGCCCCTATCGACGCCTAGGTAGGCGGCAAGTAGGTCGAAGACTGTGGTTACGTAGACTTCGCCCTCTTTCGTTTTCACCTTCTTGACGGGCACACCCCGCTTGAATGTGCTGGACTCGCCGAAGCCGGGGCCAAAGACTGGGAATGTGACCTGGACTACATCATCGCTCATGCCTAGGAACGTGATGGCTGGATCGACAGGATCCCCTGTGACCGGGTCCTCGAGTTTTAGGTTCCACTTCTTACTGCCATCCCACCTGTAGCCGATGGACCCATTGACTAGTCTGACCTTACCGCTCCTCACGTCGTATACTAGCGTCTTCCACTCTGGGTTCTTCTCATCGGCATACCTCGGGTCAGGATACTCCTCCGGGTCTAGGTCCGAGAGCCTGAGGAACTTGCCTGGCCTGTACTCTCCATTCCTCTCCTCAAGCTTGACTAGGAACGGTAGGTCAGTGAACCTCTTAGCGTACTCTAGGAAGAAGTCGTATGTCCTGTCGACGTAGTACTCCTTGAGGATTACATGCGCCATGGCCTGTGCGAAAGCTCCGTCAGTGCCTGGCTTTATGGGGACCCAGACGTCGGCGAACCTAGTGTGCTCGCTGAAGTCCGGACTCACAACAACTATTTTGGTGCCTTTGTACCTTACCTCAGTGAAGAAGTGGGCGTCCGGGGTTCTGGTCATGGGGATGTTTGTGCCGAAGTTGATTATGTAAGCTGCGTTGAACCAGTCAGCGCTCTCGGGAACGTCAGTCTGCTCGCCCCATATCTGCGGGCTTGCAGGTGGCAGGTCTGCGTACCAGTCGTAGAAGCTGCCCATGGAGCCTCCAATCAGCTCTATGAATCTGGCGCCGGAGGCGTAGCTGACTGGGCTCATGGCCGGGATGGGGGTGAAGCCGAAGATCCTGTCGGGCCCATACTCCTTAATCGTGTGGATTAAGGCTGCTGCTATAATCTCTAGTGCCTCGTCCCATGAGACTCTTACCCAGCCGCCTAGACCCCTAGCGCTGGTGTACTTCTTCCTCTTCTCCGGGTCGCTGACTATACTCTTCCAGGCCTCCACGGGGTCGTCATACTGCTGCCTAGCCTGCCTCCATAGCTCCAGGAGTGGCTTCCTGATGTATGGGTACTTTATCCTGAGCGGCGAGTAGAGGTACCAGCTGAATGAGGCGCCCCTGGGGCATCCTCTCGGGTCATAGTTAGGAATGGATGGGCTAATCTCCGGGTAGTCGCCTGCCTGGAGCTCCCAGGCCACTATGCCGTCCTTGACGTATACGAACCAGGAGCAAGACCCAGTACAGTTCACGCCGTGTGTGGACCTAGCAACCTTATCGTACTGCCACATGTTCCTATACATCTTCTCCCAGTCACGCAGCTGCTCCGGGTACTCCAGCCTGGGATTGCCTATCTGCTCGAGGTACCTGTTCTGGCCCAACACCTCTAGAACCTTGGATGCAGAGCCTGCTGCCGACGCTGCAACGCCAGCTACTGCCATCAGCTTCAGGAAGTCTCTCCTAGTTAGTTTGTTTTTGTCATCTCCCAATATACCACCTCCTACGACTACACACAAAATTCGAGGCACTCATAATATCGGGTTTCAAATACAAATATTTAAGGGTCACCGTTGCCAGGCACTTACAGGGTTTAAAAGTAATAATATATCTATGTAAAATCAATTGTCTTTCAGGATTGATTTTAAATGATAAATCATAGGCTTTTTTCGAATGTATCTATTTTCATATAAAAATATCTTGTGGTTACATACTGGGGTGTGAATAACGTGAGAAACTTTATTGGTCAATTCATCTATTAAACTAAGTATTTTTATAACTTCTTTACCAGAATGGGTTGAGAAGGCTTACTGCAAGTAAAGACTAGCGAGTTCAGTGGGTACCATTAGTCTTTATCCTTAATCTTGAAAATAGAGTGGGTGGTGGACCGGCCGGGATTTGAACCCGGGACCTCCGCCGTGCGAGGGCGGCGCTCTTCCAGGCTGAGCTACCGGCCCACCTGTTAAGGCCCGCCATCTGGCCAGGGTTAGGTCTCTAGGGTTTAAAGCTGTCCCATGCGTGCTAGTATGTCTTTGCGTACCTCATCCAAGTAACGGCTTCCCTGCCGCAGATGGGGCACTTCTCGCCATCGGCAGGCTCTCTAGGCCAGGGGTATCCTAGAGCCCTAGCGTCCAGCTGTGTTTCCAGGGCGGTGGCACATTCCTCGCGTCCACACCATGGTAACTCGACTACGCCGACCCTTGCCTCAATCCACTCCTTGGCCTCCTCAATACTCCGCGTTCTCTTAATTC
>JALURD010000115.1 GCA_027057815.1 Acidilobaceae archaeon
CAGCTTGAGAAAATTAATCTCTAAGGCTGACGGCAAGGTAATCTTGACGGGCTACCTGCCTTGGGAGGAGTATTATTGGCTTCTCTCTAATGCTAAGGCGGTAATCGCCGCAACAACTAAAGAGTACACCATGCTCTCCGCTGCATGGGAAGCCGCTGCAGTTAGGAAGCCTCTAATATTAGGGAGGACGGAAACCCTCAAGTCTATTATAGGTGACTATGCTGTTTACTTCGAGGTTGATGTAAGAGGGAGTCTATCATCAATTCTCAGTAACATAGATTCTATTAGCCTCGATGTGGATGGCTTTAGTAAACACCTAGAATCATTGTCTAGGGCGAGCATAAGGGGCTTAATTGAAAGGCTTAAGGAGCTAGAGGCGCGTTAAAATATGCGGCTGAGAGGGCTTATATCTTGGTGGTTGTTTACCGTGCTGCCTTCCTTTCCCTGCTCACAATGAAAGCGTAGGCGAGTATTATTGTCGCCAGTAATTCTAGCCATAGGAACGCCTCTCCATAGCCGCGTCTTAGGAGGCCTCCAGCGATCATGAATACAAGGTTCCCTGCAATGATAGCCGCGTACTCTGGTGCTTTGAATCTCCTGAAGCCTATTATGCTCAAGGCGAATATTGCGAGGCCGCTTGGTATGGTTAAGATGGGTGAGAATACCCTGACACTCTCGGGCATCGCCTGACCGCCAACAAAGGGCCCGAGCTCCTCCAGCCGAGTGACGTCGACTGTAGCCCCCGAGAGCCGTAGAGCAAGCACTACTGCCACTATTAGGGTATAGAGGGTAAAGCCTGCGGCAAACTTCCTCCGGCTTAAGAGCACTGCTACCCCTATGGCCAAAAGGGCGGCTGAGAGAGGTGACGAGAAGTAGTAGACCTTATACGCTGCCACGCTCCAGCCGGAGGCTGAAGCGTAGAACTCGAGTGCCTGGCCGACGAGCATGTCGAGGAGTTGGAGAGCGAATACTAGCTTGAAGAGTCTCCTGCTCCGGATATACTGTCTCAGTAGTATAGCAGCGCCCACCGCTGATGCTATCGAGCTAAGCAGGGGTGCCGGGTACACCATCTTGTCCACCCTCGATTAACGTTAGTGGCGGTGTTGCTGGCATTAACGTCTACTCTAAACCTCGGGTCTAGCCTTTTTCCTAGCCTCCTCTATTAGGAAGCGGTACACTGTCCCCCATAACTTGCCGTCCTTCCTTATTTTGTTCTCGAAGTTATTGATTGACATCCACCTCTCCAGGGCTTCCTGTAGTTGGGGTGTGAGCTTCCCGTCTATTGGGCCTTTATAGTAGCCTAGAGCTTTGAGGGCTCTCTGAACTTCCTCGGCTACATCGGCTAGCTCAACTACATCATTAGGGTCCTCCCTCGTTAATATTGTTATCTCCCATATCCTGAAGAGCCTAATTAACTCGTTGACTGGGTCTGGGTGATCGTCCACTCTGAGATCCACGTACTTGTCAACGCCCTCCTCGCAGCCTCCATAGCCCCCGCATTTCCGTACTACTATTATCGCAGCACTCTGTTTACCCCTCCTATCACCGCCTGCATCGTCGCCAGCCTTCAGCGCTGCAAGGAGCTTGTCGACGAGCTCCCCCTTAGTAGCCTCGTAGGCCCTCGCCATGGCCTCCAGGACTTCCTCGCCAGCCAGTATATTGCCCTGGACCGTGTAGCCATCGCCGATTAAGTGGCCTGCGTGTGGAAGGCACTCCTTACCCGTAAAGGCGTATGCTTCGCCCTTAGCGTTGACTACCCCTATCTGTCTATGCTCCCTCCTTGGGTCGACTGAGAGAACCGCCTCAACAGCCCTCTTAGGAGGATAGCCTTCCTCTAGGAGTGCTAGGACTACTGGCCCGAACTTCACGTTGGCCCATGCCTGCGTGGCCACAGCGCCGACGCCCACCTTCACCCAAGGAACTATGGAGCCTGCTGCTATGAACTTAGAAGCAACAGCCACACCAAGGTCTCCCGTCTCCCTATCAACCGCCACGATCGAGAACGTCAATGCACCGCCACCAGCTCGACTGGTGGGATCCTGGTGGGCTTTAAGTTTCAACTCGGCAAGGCCTAGTGCGGTTAAAGGGGATAGAGGAAGCCTGAGCGGATCGAGGGTGCCTCAGTTGAGCGGCGAGGAGAGGCTTAGGGAGTTCGAGGAAGCCGTGGGCAAGCTAAGTGACTTGAAGGTGCCCGATTTGAGGGAGATGTGGCTTGAATACGATAAGGTCTCGGACACGCTATACATTCACTTCGGCAAGGAGGAGGCTGAAGAGACCATAATGGTTGACGACGACCTCATAGCCTATGTTACCGGTAATAGGCTGGTGGGTATAGCAGTGCTTAACGCCTCCAAGAAGCTTGGGCTCGAGCAACCCTAGCCCATAGGCCCGACGCTGACTCCGAAGAGCTTCATGATAACAGGCGTTATGTAGGCTTCTATGAAGGCCGCAATTGCCAGAAGAGTAACCTCAATAACTAGGAGAGTGACTATTACAGCTAGACCCCTCAACCTCCTACTCTTGACGTAGCCTATAGTGACTAGGCCTGTGGCCGAGGCTGCCAGTAGGGCTGGCAGTTCGAAGATTCCGTGGGGCACTATCGCCGCAGCGACCTGGAGGGGGGTTAGCCCTTTGTTGAGCGCTAAGACTATGGCTGTTCCGAGGGCATAGCCGTTGGCTAGAACAAGCACAAGACCCACGTATACTATTGAGGCTAGGTAAATTAGTCCTAGCGCCTTCAGATTGTGGAGATAAATGTATTTAAAGGAAAGCTCGACCCCTGCACCCTCCTTCAACGTCTTAAGTATCCATTCTCCAGGGTACATGATCCCTGCCACTATCCCAAGTAGAAAGAAGGTGAGTGCAACCGCGAAGGCTGGCTTGAAGCTCTTCATTCTTTCCAGCCTCTCTAGGGCTCCGAGTAGTGTTTTGATGCTGCTGAGCTATTATGGCTCCCACTAATCCTCCTGTAGAATCTCCTTGGCCTGCTCGAGTAGGTCCAGGGCTTTCTCTAGCGCTTCCCAGGCTTGCTCGAGCAGCTTCTTAGCCACCTCGACGCGGCCAGCCTTTGCCTTGGCCACTGCTTGCTGTGCGAGTCTCTCAGCCTCCTCGGCCATCTTAATGGCTTCGGCGGCCTTCTTAGCCGCCTCCCTCTTCTCCTTACCCTTAGCTTGCTCCATTATCTTCCTGGCTTCCTCCTTCACATGCTCCGCTTTGGCTTTAATCTCCATGGCCTCAGCTTCTATCTTGCTCGCTTCTTCCGAGGCCTCCTTTAGTAGGTCGCGTGCTTTGTCTAGTAATTCCTCGGCTTGGTCTAGTAGCTTTTCTGCCTGCTTTAGGAGGCTCTTAGCCTCTCCTCCCGTCGCATTGGCTGCCTGCTTGGCTAACTCGAGTGCTTGGAGGCTGAGATTCTTGGCCTCCATGGCAAGCCTGTATGCATTGGTGACGTTGGCCTCTTCTGCTTTAGCTGCGAGTCTTTCAGCTTCCTCAGCTAACGCTTTAGCCTTCTCAATTATGGCCTTAGCCCTAGCCTTTATTTCTCCGCTCTCCTCGACGAGATCCATTGCTTTCTCCAACAACTTCTCGGCTGCCTCGAGGTGAGCCTCAGCCGCGTTAAGTAGGCCCCATGCTCCGCTGGTGTTAGATTGGTTAATCATTAACACTGCTTTTGATGTAAGGTTTAAGGCTATACTTGCCTCCTTGAGTGCAGCCCTTACGTGGGCTACAACTTCTGGGTCGCTGGTCGTGTTGAATAGGGCTTGGGCTTGGCTTACTATCTTGACTGCCTCGCTCCTGATCTCCTCAGCCCACTCTAGGAGGTCTTTAGCTGCCTTGGACTTGCTGGACACAACGCCGGCTGCAGCATTGACTAGGCCCTCGGCTTCCATAAGCTCTTCAGCGGCGTCGCGAGCTTCCTCCCAGGCCTCTTTTAGGTCTCCTTCGGCTCTTGCCTCGGCTACGTGGTGTAGTACCTTCCTCACGTGATCCTCGGCCTTGTCGAGGAGTTTCAGCGATGATTTAGCTCCTACTGCTTGTGCCTCGCTTCTCAGAGAGTCTATTACGCTTAGTAGAGCCTGAGCCTGGGCCTCCAGGTAGCTTAGTAATGCGTCGAGGGCCTCCTGGGTGCCAGTGCTTGCTAGTGCGTTTATAGCCTCCCTGAAGGCTGCTACCCTGAAAGCTTCAGCCTGGCCCGCCAGGGTGAGGGCCTCGGTTAGGTTACCGGCGTTGAAGGCGTCCCATGCGGCGGCGAGCGACTCAGCCGCCTTGGCTAGGTTCGACCGGGCTGTGTCCAAAGTCTTATTGGATATGTTCTCGGCCCTCTCTACTATGGCCTCAGTCGCCTTTAGGCGGGCCTCGATGCTGGAGAGTAGCGCTTCAACGGCCTTCTCGCTCAGAGTCCCCCTTCCAACCGCGCCATCCTCAATTGCGGCTTTGACTGTATAGAGGGCGTTTAGGACGGCCTTTACGGAG
>JALURD010000116.1 GCA_027057815.1 Acidilobaceae archaeon
GGCGGTGAGCGTGGACTCCCCCTGGTGTCTCAAGAGGTTCAGGGAGGAGAACAGGCTCCAGTTCCGCCTCCTCAGCGACTATAACAGGGACGTCGTGAGGCTCTACAACGTCTACCATGATGAAGTCCTAGGGCTGAAGTATGTGGCAAAAAGGGCCGTCTTCATAGTGAAGCCCGACGGCACCATAAGCTATGCGTGGATCAGCGACGACCCACTCAAGGAGCCAGACTACGACGAGGTAATAGCTGAGGCCAACAAGGCAGCCTCAGGCTAGAGATTCAGGACTCAGCCTTCGCAGCGGCCAGGGCTCCAAGGAGGCCAAGGCTCCACGCGAGACCGGCGGCAGCCAGAGGGTTACCTAGGAGGCTTGCGATTGCGAGGTTGCCAAGCGTCCAGCCGAGGCCCATTGCTGCGTACATGAGAGTGTAGACGGCCGCCCGGGCCCCTGGAAGAGCCCTTGCTGCGGAGGCCTTGTAGGCAGTCTCGTAGAAAGCCATAGCCACCCCCCACGTGAGGGAGGAGGCTAGGGGATGCACGCCCGTGACTAACATAGTCGTGGCTGCAGCGGACGCCACCGGGGCAAGCGCCAGGGCAACCCTGGGGAATCGATCGTATAGGAGCCCTATGGGGAGCGCTGCCAGGGCATCCGAGGCCATCGCGGCGGAATACATGAGCGCAACCATCTCCGCCGGGATCCCGGACTCTGAGAGTGTATACGAGGCCAGCCCCCAGTGCATGAAGGAAGCCATTCCGAGGCCCGACGCGGCGGCAAGCGCCAGGGCCCAGCCCGGGATCCCGGCGGAGCCGCCGGCTCCCCCGGTGACCCTTGGCTGCGGGTAGCTCCTGTAGGCCGCAGTGAGTGAGGCAAGCGCGGCTGCTGCCGGTAGGGCTAGGAGGGCGAAGGCAGCCGTGTAGGATCCCCTGGCGGCGATTGCCGCGGCGACGAGCACTCCCCCAGTGAAGGCTCCCAGCTGGTCCGCCACTTCGTGCAGGCTGAATATTAGGCCCCTCCTCCGGGATCCCAGGTCGTGGGCGACCGAGGCGAGTATGGCATCCCTCGGGGCGGCTCTGAGGCCCTTCCCGACCCTCTCAACAGCGTAGAGCGTGAAGGCCTCCCACCAATGCCCGGCGAGCGCCAGCAGCGGCACTGCAACTAGGTTGACAGTATACCCGGCGAAGACTAGTAGCCAATAGACCCCGGGCCTCCTAGCCCTGTGCGCGGCCAATCCTCCAGCAACCCTTGCCGCATGGGCTATCAAGTCGCCGACGCTCAGAGCCCCCGCGATGAGGGCCCCGGCGCCCAGGTAGCCCAGGAACGGGCCGGAGACGCTCCTGGCACCCTCGTAGGCGACGTCTGCGAATAGCGAGGTCAGGGAGAGGCCTATGAAGGCAGCAAGCGCAGCCCTCCGCCGCCCACTCAAGCCGACCAGGCCCCCAGAGGCGTCAGCCGAGAACCGACTCGCCACGGGCCCTACCACGGCGGGCCTCCGCGTAACATTCCCTCATCACCCGCGCTGCATAGACGATGTAGCCCCGGCGGTATTTCAACCTCCACAGCCCTCCATGCCGGGCTTGAGGGGTACGACTTGAAGAGACGGGTCTTGGACTCCTTAGCGGCCGGAGTCTCCCGCCTTGAGGGCTTCCTGGAGTCGCTCTCATCCATGGGGGTGGGCAAGCCTACTGGGAAGGACCCACGGGAGGCCCGCTCAACCTGTATAGGTGACGGTTGGAGGCTCCGCCTAGCCATCACGTGTCATGAGGGCAGGCCAGGGATCCCGGGGCCCCTCCACGGCGTCCCCGTGGCTTACAAGGATAACATGGAGTACCCGGGCGAGGAGGTGAGACTGGGATCCCCCGTGGTCTTCACCAGATCCGCCGGTATAGCCGAGCCGCTCGCCAGGCTCGCCGGCCTAGGGGCCTACCCGGCCGCCCGGGCCTCGATGGACGAGTATAGCCTAAGCGTGACCGGTTACAACGAGTTCCTAGGCACCGCCGCCAACCCGGTGGTACCCGGCCGCATAATTGGGGGGAGCACGAGCGGGGGCGCAGGCCTGGTAGCCCTATGGAAAGCAGGCGTCGCCCTCGCCACCGACGCTGGCGGGTCGGCCAGGATACCCGCGGCTTACACAGGCCTCTACGGCTTCAAGCTCAGGAGTAGCCAAGGTAGCTGGAGAGGAGTCCATAAACTCATCCCGAGCCTAGAGGCACTTGGAATCATAGCATGGGACCCCGCAACGCTAGCTCTCTCATTGGAGGCGATACAACCCGGGCTCCTCGCCAGGGCCCTCAGCACGGTTAGGCTCTGGGAGGAGGGCATGCCCCGACCCACTCTCCTGATCCCGGCCTGGGTTGGGGATGTAGCGGACTCCGAAGTACTAGAGGCCTTCGAAGCCGCAGTGGAGGATCTTGAGGACGCCGGGTTTCTCGTGGTAAGGCCCCAGGCTGTGATCTTGAGGGAGGCGGAGCCGGCCAGGGCCATAGTGACTCTAGTCGAAGCACTGGACTCCCTGAGCTCCGTCCCTAGGGAGGCGATGCCCCAGGGGCTTAGGGAACTCCTTAACCTGGCGGCTGGGATCCCCGGCAGCCTCTACGCCAAAGCATTAAAGTCCCTCGAAGGCCTGAGGGGGGCCCTCCATGCTACACTCCAAGGAGTAGTAATAGCCACGCCAGCAGTCCCGGTGGACGCACCAAGCCTCGAGGAGGCCGAGAGGCTTGCCTACTCAAGGAAGCTCATAGCATTCACCGGCCTAGCCAACGCCCTAGACATGGCCTCAGCCGTCGTCCCAGCCAGGAGCCACAGGTTACCCAGCGGGATCCCCCTACCATTAATGTTCACCTCACCCAGTCCTAGCCAAACCTTAGCCATAACCCTGACAGCCTCCAGCTACATACACCATTAAGACGCATTCTTCAGCCGCCCCCGGCAGGGTTAAGGGTTTTGACAAAAGCCTTGGGGCCCCTGTACGTATTCAATCGTTTAACCTGTTAGCCGGATCGGGTCCTGTGAAGGGGTGGAGTGGTGGTTTTCAGGGATGGGCTCCCGCTGGTGAAGGGCCTGCCTATAATGGCCTCGGCACTCGCGACCCTAATTATTGGGGGACTCATTGGGATCTCGTACCTTCACGACTTGACTGTTGGAGGCGTTGGCGACCCGATTGGCAGGGTGCTCAGCTGGACTAGGGGATTGTATGGGTCCCACTGGTTCCTAGCGGTTATGGGCTTCACGGTTGCACTCGTATCGATGGAGGTGCTGACTCTCCTCTCCCTTGAGTGGTCGGGTCGTGTGGCCCCTGCATGGGTTAGGGCCGGGTTCCTCGCGCTATTTTGGCCGGCCATGATCCTCTACCTTGCAGGCCAACAATATGCCGCGCTCGCTCTGGCGTCAGCATATACGGGGCTCGCAGCCTTCTACGCGTCGAGGACGCTCCTCTCCCCGTCGCAGTACGGCTTAAGGCCGGGCCACTATAACTACCTGCTAACGCTCTCCCCCGCCATACTCGCAGTCCTCACACTCGCGTGGCTCGCCTCTAGGCTCCTCGGTGGGGTGTACTTCGACCTGGCCCTAGCGAGTATAGCTTTCCCGGTAACCGCGATAATTGCCGTGGAGTCGAGGGACATACCGCTCCTCCTAGGAGTCAGGCCCACGAGGGAGTTCATCGCGCGCAGGAAAACATTAGCTTGGAGGGCCATAGTTGCGTATATAGCTGCTCTCCTGGGGTTGGTTGCAGCCTCAACCAGGCACCCTGCGGGCCTAGTACTGGGAGGGGCGCTACTTCTAGTCTCCGCAGCCGCATCAATGGCCAGCCTCGGGCTGCCCGAGGCAATCCAGGCGTCTGGTAAAGCGGTTCCAGGATATGTGAGATCGAACCTGGCAGTCCACCTAGCCCTGGCTCATGCCTGGCTAGCGGTTGCTGGCGCATCGCTGCTCGCGTGGGGTCTGGGCCTCGGCCCAAGTCTATGGGCCATGGACACGGCCGTTCACGCGGTCACGCTAGGCTTCATGTTCAACGTAATCTTCGGGGTGGATGCGGTCCTACTCTATGGCCACGCCGGGATACCGCTGAGCAAGGTCCCACGCCCCAGCCCTGTGCCAGGCCTACTCCTCAACGCGGCCCTCATACTGAGAGCGGTCCACGGCTTCACCGGGCTAGCACCCGGCCTAGCGGCACTCTCAGGTCCCCTTGCAGGCCTAGGCATCATATTCTTCTACTTAAGGAACATCGCCAAGCTACGCAAGCTAATCGCAAGTAATCGGGCAGGCTAGTCTTCACATGCTGACACGCCACTCACTACTGGATAAGTCCTGAAACCATTAAGCCATAAGTATTCTGCATTAGACCGCCCTTTACACGTCACCGCTCCTACGCGTTCTTGGCTACATTCATGGCTACCAACACCGCTGCAGCCACCATAGCCAGAACTACTACAAGGATAATGATGGACTGCTTAATGGGAGACCCCGTAGGTGGACGCACAGCACTTGGTGTGCCCGCAAGGCTATCCTCATTATGCCTTGTAGTGCTGGTTGACGCGGTTTTGGTGGGAGCCTCAGTAATAGTAGTCGGTGTCGACGTGGGGGTCCCTATAGAGCCGGTGTGGCCGTCAATGCGTTCCTTAATTATCTTGAATGTCAGCTCCGTCAGCTCCGCTGCTTTAGGGCCCAGCTCCCAAGGCGTCAGTTGGGGTGGCTTGTAAGCCCAGCCGTGTGTGAGGGGGATGATCCAGTACTCGTATTCTGCATGTCCATCGTCGAGTGGAATCTTTATTGTTAGCGAATGTATCTCCGGGAGTACGTCTCCGTAGTCTTTTCCGTACATGTCGGCGATCGTTGCACCTTTGCCGGTGTTAGGGTGCACGTAGAGAGCGATGGCTCTAGGGTAGGGGTATCCGGTGGAGTAGACTATGGCTATGTTGCAGTCTCTACAGATCACGAAGTTATCCGTCCATGTGTTCTTGGTTATAACTCCCAGGCCCGGCACGTAGACGTATAGTGGCCCCAGGACACCTAAGGGTTGCCGGGGGCCCTCAGGAGGCCAGACTCTAACGTCTAGCTCGTCAAGAGCGGGATCTAATACGAACTTATAGCCTGGAGCCTCTACAGAGACGCTTACCCTGACTATCCCATCAACTGCGGTCAGGTTCTTCGTCACACTGTACCCTTCCGACTTGAAGGTGAAGACTAAGGCGTCTCCAAGCTCTTCCACGCTGCAGGAGCCCCCATCGCACCCGGTCCAGGCGCTTCCCCCTGGCCCTACGAGCTGTACTCCCGCTCTAATGGAGGCCAGGAGGGCCCCGGTGGCGTTGCTGTAAACTAGCACTCTATCAGGTATGCTTGAGGATTCACTGGATACTACCGGCTTCAGGACTAAGCCGGGCCTAGGCTCAGCCGTCCAGGGCGGATAGCCTTCTCTAGTCAGGTAGTCGGCGGCTAGCTTTGCCATGACTTGGGGGCAGACGAGCTTGAACCCGAGGGATTTAAGGTAGCCCGCAAGCTCAAGTATTAGGGAGTAATTGAACGACCAGGCATCAACGACTACAGCTAGGAAGGCTGGCCTCAAGTTAATACTCTCCACCATTCTACTCAGGACTTCCCTATAGTTGCCGGCGTTAACCACTATTGAGTAAAGGACGGGGACGCCGTTAACCATGGTCAGACCCGGGAATCCTTGAAGCTGGTCGCTGACGGCCACAAATATTGAATTATAGAGCTTGGAGAAGACCTCGACGCCCCTATAGCCGGGCGGCGGCCAGAAGAACGCTGCTGAAAGGCCGAGTCTCTCGACTAGGGGTTTAGCCTCAGCCGCGAGGGCTTGGAGGTCGCTCAAGGAAGCCTCCATGGGTTCAATGTAGCCCGCTCCTGCGACGCCTGAGAGGAAGCAGTCAGCCCTAGTTGCGGTGCCGTACAGGAACCAAGCTATGTGGGGTGCTAGCCTAGCTATCCAAGGGTTGACTGTCCACCCGACGGGGACCCTACCCCTCTCTGGGTGTAGCCAGTACCTACTAGTCGCCAGCTCGTTGACTAGGAACCCTATGTTGTCACCGTCACTCACAATTATGGAGGCATAGGCTCCCCCAGGCTCCAGTTCTATGCCTTGAGAGGGGTTAGCCGGGTGAGGGGGTGTTAGGTGGGTAAACCACTCTGCGAAGCTTAAGCTACCAGCCAAGTCAGCCACTATCAAGGTTTTCCCGTGCCTGCTGAGCAGTATGACCCCCGTGACTTCAGCGTCGCTCCCTTCAGGGAAGAACCCAAGGACAAGCCTTCCGTTGATAGTGTCCAGAATCCTATCCAAGAGCGCTGATTCCGTATTGTTGAGTGGATTTAGTGAGACTGTGGGGAGTCTATGCTTTATTGCGTAATCGCGTATCTGGACGTAGTCGGGCCTGACTATTATGAGGGAGCTGGTGTTTAACTCGTTTAACAGGTTCATTAGTGCATTGTAGACGTCGATCTTATCCTGGAATACGCCCCTTAGGTCTTTGACAACAGGTAGTCCTGTCCTGGTAAGCCTCTCAGCTATACTGGGATGAGCAACTACAAAGTTATCAATAGACGCTAAGACTGTTGCTAGGTTGACGGTGTCCGGTAGCTTGGGGTCATAAATAATTACGCCGTTAACATAGTCCCTAAACTTCAATACCAGGTCCTCAAGGCTAAGGTGTTCTAAGTGGAAGCCGCAGCCTAGAACCTTCTCTATGAAGTAGCGGAAGACAGCTAGTTCCCCATCGTTGTAAATTATGGCAAGGCGGGGGCCAACCCTATTAACTATGCCTTGCAGGCTTGCAGCAGTTAACCATTCCTTAGGCTTCCATGACCTGGCATCAACGACTGTTATCATTTCGCAAGGGATACGGGCCACACTAGAGCCCCCCAGCGAGTTAGGGGCTAGAGGAGGCAGGCTGATTATGATCAAGAGTAGAAGTGGAAGAGCGGCTGCCTCCCTGCCCGTTTTAACCACCATTTCTTAATGGTAATTCTGGGGGTCTAGGCGTCTTAAGCTTTAGACGGGACCTCCTCAATGTCGCCTGCGTGAATGTTGCCCGGCATGAGAGACCGGTGAAGCGTAGTACCTTCAGCTTATGCGTGCGTATGTACCCAGTCGACCTGGGAGCGTTTAGGCAGTAGCCGAACACGCCTCGGGGGTGGGGTGGGAGAGGCGCAGCAGGGATGGGGTTAGCGTCAGCGCTAACGCGTAGAATGGCGTTTGGCCGGAGGATGATACTCATAGACGTCCTCGCCCTCCTCGCTGGCATAGCAGGGGGGCTAGGTGCGGTTCTATTCAGGAAGGCTATAAGCTTCTTTGAGCTAGTATTCAGAGGCCACCTCAGCACAGCGGTTGCGTCTCTCAGCGGAAGCGAGGCTCTAGCGCTAGCATTGATGCCCGTGGTGGGGGGATTAATTATAGGGCCTATAGTGGCCAGGGTTGCTCCGGAGACCCGCGGCCATGGAGTCCCCGAAGTGATGGAGGCGGTCCTAGTCAGAGGCGGTAGGATAAGGGCTAGGGTCGCAGCAGTGAAAGTCCTTGTGTCGTCGATAACGATAGGCTCTGGTGGAAGCGCGGGCAGGGAGGGGCCCATAGCCCAGATAGGTGCCTCCTTGGGCTCGCTCCTAGGGAGACTGGCTAGGCTTGATGCACACGACACCAGGCTACTCGTAGCCTGCGGCCTTTCAGCGGGGATAGCCGGGACATTCAACGCACCATTGGGTGGAGCCCTCTTTGGCATGGAGGTGCTACTCAGGAACGTGGGACCCTTCGATGCTATCCCGATAATACTGGCGTCGGTGGTTGGTGCCTCGACGGCTTCAATATTCCTGGGGCAGAAGCCCTCATTCGTTATACCTCACGTCCCCCAGTGGACCCCAGCTGAGATACCGGTCTACATAATCCACGGAGTGATCATAGGCCTCATAGCGGTAGCCTGGGTCAAGCTATTCTATAACGTAGAGGAGTTATTCTCGAGACTCCCCCTCCCACTCCACGTCAAACCAGCCCTCGGAGGCCTGGTGGCTGGGATACTCCTGGCGCTACTCCCGGCCTACGGTATAGGAGGGGTGGGCTACGAGGGCGTTGAGATGGCGCTCCTCGGTGCCTTGCCTGTGGCGCTCCTGGTTCTCCTAGCTTCAGCTAAGATGGTGGCCACGGCATTCACTATAGGCAGCGGGGGCAGCGGAGGGGTCTTCGCCCCGAGCCTATACATAGGCTCCATGGTCGGGGGAGCCCTGGGAGCAGCTTACGCGTACATAGCGCCAGACATAGTGGGGGACACGCTCGGCTACACGCTAGCCGGGATGGCAGCGCTCTTTGCTGGGGCAGCCCAGGCCCCCCTAAACGTGATAGTGATGATACCTGAGATGTCGGGAAGCTACTCGCTCATACCGCCAATTATGGCTTCAGCCAGTTCAAGCTTCCTAGTGGCGTGGATGCTCCTGCGCGGGAGCTCCATTTACACGATTAAGCTCGAGAGGAGGGGTCTGCAGGTCAGGATGTTCTCCTCCTTCATACTAGACTCGGTTAAGGTGGGCGAGGTCATGACTAAGAGAGTGGTCACGGTCCCCGACGATACGCCACTATCATTCCTGGAGGTAATGTTCGAGGAGAACCCATACGGTGGCTACCCCGTGGTCGACAGGAGAACCGGGGACTTAGTGGGCATAGTGACAAGGACTGACCTGGAGAGGGCAAGGAAGAGGCTGCCAAGGGATAGATTGGATGGCATGCGGGTCATCGATATAGCCACCAGGGACTTGGTAGTCGCGTATCCCGACGAGACCGTAAGGGAGGCGTTAGCCAAGATGAAGAGGAGGGGTGTAAGCAGACTCCCCGTAGTAGATAGGGGGAACGAGAGGAGGCTTGTGGGTATCATAACGGTCAGAGACCTAGTCAAGGCGTACGAGCTGGCCTTCGAGCGCGAGGAAGCCGGGGAAACCCAAGGGTCTGGGGGCGCCAGCGATTAAACCAGAGCACGCCGTATAGATGCGTCGGTGTACTAGGAGTTGAAGGCAGCCAGGCTTTACGGTCCAGGCGACTTAAGGGTCGAGGACGTGCCCGCCCCTTCTGTCCCTCCAGGCTGGGTCCTTGTCAGGAGTAGGGTTGTGGGTATCTGCGGCACGGATAAGGCCTTCTATAGGGGAACCTATCCCCTCTTCAAGTCCCCGCTGATACCAGGGCATGAGGTGAGTGGTGAAGTAGTCGAGGGGCCCCGGGATCTTGTCGGTGAGAGGGTTGTTAGCGAGATAAACTTTGCCTGCCTTGAGTGCGATGTCTGCCGGCTCGGTCTATACACTCACTGCCCCAGGAAGAAGACGCTCGGCATAGACTTCGATGGAGGAATGGCCGAGTACTTCGTGGCGCCAGCTTGGGCGGTACACGTGCACAGTCTGCCGCATGAGAAGGCCTTCGCAGCCGAGCCCCTGGCGGCGGTGCTCAACGCTTTCAGCCAGTATCCGCTCAAGCCAGGCGCCTTGCTAGCGGTGCTTGGAACGGGCTTCATAGCATTACTATCAGCACAGGTTGCCAGGCTCATGGGTGCCCGGGTTGTTGTAGTGGCTCGCAGAGAGAGCGTTAAAGCGCGTTTCTTCGAGAAGCACGGCTTTAGAGTAGTTGACTTCGATGAAGCCGTCGATGTAGGGAGAAGGGAGGGCCTCGCGGGCCTAGGCTATGATGTAGTCGTTGAGGCCACGGGCACCAATGAAGGTGTAGCCGCTGCCATAGCACTTGCTAGGCCTAGGGGTGTAGTTCACCTGAAGAGCACGCCTGGAGGCGAGGCTAGGATTCCCCAGACACTAGCGGTCGTGAAGGAGTTAAGGCTAGTTGGGACGAGGTGTGGAACTCATAGGGAGTTCAAGGAGGCTATACGCCTCCTCGAAACGGATAAAGTCGAAGTGCCCGTGACAGCTGAGTATAGCCTGGCAGAGGCTAGGGAAGCCTTCGAGAGGGCTATGGAGAGGGACGCCTTCAGGGTGTTAGTGAGGCCTTAGCCGGGATCCCGTGTTAAACCGTTATTCCCTCACATACGGCTTGCCGAGGCTCCTCGGCATCACCGCCCTTTTCGCGGTTACTGCGACAGCCGCAAGCGTGACCAGGTAGGGTATAGTGTTGAAGAGGTAGCTCGCAGCGGTCACACCCTTAATTATGGTATAGTACCTGGCAACAGCGTCGCTGAGACCGAAGACTAGGGCCCCCAGTAGGGCTCCCAGGGGGTGCCAGCCGCTGAAGGCTACATCGGCGAGGGCTATGAAGCCTCTTCCAGCGCTCATTAGTTTGACGAAGCTTCCGAGGTAGTCGACGCTCAGATACGCTCCGGCGAGGCCTGCCAGTGCGCCTCCCGCCACTGTAGCTGCGAGCCTCACCCTCTCAACCCTAATGCCTAGGGCGTCAGCAGCTCTAGGGTCGTCTCCGACAGCTTTCACTATAAGGCCTATCCTGGTCTTCTCCAAGAGCACCCACAAGCCGAAGGCCAAAGCCACCGTGACGAAGACCATGAAGCTAATCCTCTGGTCGAGAACTACGATGCTTGGCACGTTGACCTCCACGGGCGGGCTCTGGCCATAGTTACCCCACGCCGCCAGGGTGGCAAGCGCTGTTCCACCAGCGGCCGCTAAGTTCAATCCTATGCCTGCTATTATCTGGTCACCCTTAAGGTAGACTGCTATCAGGGCATGGAGCAGGCCCAAGAGACTCCCCACGGCTAGTCCAGCCGCGTACCCGGCCCACGCGCTACCCGTTTCCAGGGCGGCGTAGACTCCGACCCAGGCGGTGATGAGTAGTATCCCCTCTAGTCCTATGTTGACTACTCCGCTCCTCTCAGCGAGCACCTCTCCCAGAGCTGTGAGGGCGATGGGAACCATTGCGGAGAGGCTTATCAGCCCCACGACTGCAGCGTCATACGCGTCCACGCCTATCAACCCCCACGCCTTGGAAGCCCGAGCTTAGGGAGGATCCTCGAGGCTATCCTGAGCGCGGCCGGGGCTGAGAGTACCACTATTATGACTCCCACCATGAGATCGGCGGCCTCCTTGGGGACGCCGTACACCGGCTCTACAGCCTGGCTGCCAGCCATGAGGGTGGAGAGCAGTAGAGCAGCGGCTGCCACGCCAAGAGGGTCGTTCCTACCCACTAGTGCGACGCCTATACCGTTGAATCCGTAGTTCCTTACTGTTCCGCCCAGCACGTCTATGCTGTACGAGAACCCCGTGATGTGCAGGGCCCCGCCAAGCCCGGCTAGCAGGCCCGCCAGGAGCATTGAGAGTAAGCGGTACGCCCCCACGGGCACCCCCCTCATTCTAGCTGCCTCCTCGTTAGCTCCCACCGCCCTGAGCAAGAGTCCAGGCCTTGTCATCCTCAGGAAGACCCAGACAGCGGCGGCGATTACTATTGAGATGAGTAGCGTTGCAGGGATCCCTATCCCACCCACTTCTATCCAGGGGATCCTCGCCGACTCAGGCACCTCAACAGTCCTCTGGGGGAATACGGGGTCCGCGAGCCTGGTGACTATGTAGTAGAGCATGACCCAGTAGACGGTCCAGTTCAGCATGATCGTGGATAGAACCTCGTTGACTCCGAGTGCCACCCTCAGCACGCCAGCGACTCCGGATAAAGCGGCGCCGGCCAGGGCGCCAGCGAGTAGTGCTAGGACCAGGTTTCCCGTATTCACGGCGACCCAGAGTGATAGAAGCGCCCCGAGGTAGAGGCTGCCCTCAGCTCCTATGTTGAATAAGCCAGCGTGGAGGGGGATAGCGAAGGCTAGCGCTGTCAGGGTCAGTATGGCGGCGTACTCGGCTACCATGTCAGGGAGTAGTCGCCACGAGGTGAGCATGTCGGCGAGGACCATTAGGGGAGGGGCACTGAAGCCTTTCGCTATCACCGCGCCTATAGCGAGGCCTATACCGAGCGACGCGGCCACCAGGCCAATCTCGGTAAGGGTCTTCCTAAGCAAGCTCAAGCAGCACCACCCATTAAGACGCCGAGCCTCTCCGGCGTAGCCTCCCCCCTATCCAGGATGCCGGTCACCCTCCCCTTGTACATCACAGCGATTCTGTCGCTGAGTTCAAGTATCTCCTCGAGGTCGCTGCTAACGAGGAGGATCCCAGCCCCCGACTCGGCGAGCTTCGATATCAGACTCCTCACATACCTGGTCGTGGCTACATCGAGGCCCCTAGTGGGGTTTACGGCCACGAGCAGCCTGGGCTTCAGTGTGAGCTGGCTTCCCACGAGCAGCTTCTGCTGGTTGCCCCCGCTTAGGCTGGACGCTGGAGTCCAGGGCCCGCCAGCCGCGACCCTGTATTCGCCAGCCACTCGAGAATAGAGCCTGGAGAGCCTGCCGGGAGTCAAGAGGTTAGGCCCGCGGTGAGCGTAGAGGAGGAACGCTATGTTCTCGGCGACGCTGAAAGAGTGGAGCAGAGCCTTACCCCTATCCCCGGGAATGAATGCGCCTCCCACAGAGAGGAACTCCCTAACGCTGGGGTTCACTCTTCCTAGAAGCCTTACCTCCCCCTCTAAGGGCTTCAGGAGACCCACTATAGCGGCTACGAGCTCCTCCTGCCCGTTGCCCTCGACACCGGCTACTCCAAGGATCTCTCCAGACCTAACCTCCAAGCCGTCGACTCTAACCTCAATTCTCCCCCTAACCCTTAGCCTCCTAACCTCGAGGACCACTTCACTGGAACCCTGGGGCTTAGCCTTCCTCTCCACCGGGGGTGGTACGTCGCCCACCATCAACCTAGCGAGTTCTTCGACGTCAACCCTATCTGGGTCTA